>NZ_BAAGGP010000011.1:0-46666 GCF_054658615.1 Pseudolactococcus yaeyamensis | reverse complement strand
AGGAGCTATCGCAAGGCTATTGGGAAGTATTTGGCAATGAAGATTTCCTTGCGCTTAATAAGCAACTTAAAATTGATTGGGAGAAACAGTATGTTGCGTTAGAGGAGCTGAGACAATTCGCAAGAGGGGTGTGTATACAACAAAAATAATTGAGAACAAAACGCTCTAACTCCTTATATCACAAGGCGGAATAGTGTTTTTCTGATTTTTAACTGTCAAACTCGGGAAGTCATCCCGAACGCCAGTTTCGTGTGGTCGTTAAAATCAAGGATAATCGTCGATAGGTTAATTTGTGCAACTTATAAAGCGGACATTCATGTGATGTCCGTTTTTATGTTAAAATAGAACCATGACAACTAAAGAAAAAAAACTCCTTTTAATAGACGGCTCATCCATTGCTTTTCGGGCTTTTTTTGCGCTTTACACGCAGATTGACCGCTTTGTTGCGCCATCTGGTTTGCACACCAATGCGATTTTCGCCTTCCATACCATGTTGCGCAATGTCTTGGATTCGGTTCAACCGACCCACGTACTCGTCGCTTTTGATGCAGGCAAAACGACATTTCGGACGGAAATGTATGCTGACTATAAAGGTGGGCGCGCCAAGACGCCCGATGAATTCAGAGAGCAGCTCCCATTTATTAAAGAAATGTTGGAAGCGCAAGGTATCAAGCACTATGAGCTTGCCAACTACGAGGCAGATGATATCATCGGAACTCTGGCGACCCAAGCTGAAAATGGTGGATTTGATACGGTAACGGTTGTTTCAGGCGATCGAGATTTGACTCAGCTGACCACTGACAAAACTACGGTGGAGATCACGATTAAGGGTGTGGCTGAACTTGAAACCTACACGCCGGCTTACCTGAAAGAAAAACTAGGCTTAACAACGGCACAATTTATCGACTTGAAGGCCCTCATGGGTGATAAGTCAGATAATATCCCTGGCGTGACCAAAATCGGTGAAAAAACCGGCATTAAATTACTGCTAGAATACGGCTCGCTCCAAGGTATCTATGATCATGTCGATAGCATGAAAACGTCTAAAATGAAAGAAAACTTGATCAATGATCGTGAGCAAGCTTTCTTGTCAAAAGAGCTTGCGACGATTGATTTGGATTCGCCGATTGAAATCAAACTTGACGATACGATTTTCCAAGGCGCTGACTATGATAGGCTCAAAAAATTCTACCAAGAGATGGGCTTTCAGAAGTTTCTGGAAGACCTTGAAGGCGTGACTGAAAAAGTCATCGAAGCGCTAGACTTTACAGTCGTTGAAGACGCTGTGACGTCTGAGATGTTTCATGATAATCAATTTTTCTATCTGGAAATTCTAGGCGAGGATTATCAGCGCGAACCGATTATCGGCTTTTCTTGGGGCGATGACAAGACGATTTATGTCTCGAAAAATATTGATTTGCTCAAAGATTTCCAATTCCCTAAAAACACCTATGATTTCAAGAAAAATAAGGTCTTACTAGGTCGCCACGGTATTGACTATCCGCTCGTTGCCTTTGATACCATGCTCGCCAAATACCTCTATTCAACGATTGAAAATAATAAAATTTCAACCATCGCAGATTTATTTGGTCTGAATTTGCCAGATGATGATGTGGTCTATGGCAAAGGCGCCAAGCGTGCGGTGCCGTTTGACGAAGTCCTTTATGACCATCTCGCACGAAAAGTAGATGTCCTAGTCAAAACGAAAGCAGTCTTGCTTGACAAGCTAGGGGAAAACGACCAAGAAAAACTCCTATCAGAGATGGAGTTACCACTCGCTAATGTTCTTGCCAAAATGGAAATGGCAGGCATTAAAGTGTCAGGCGGTGTCCTAAGTGAAATCGGTCTGGAAAATGAAAAAGTCATCTCAGATTTGACGGCAGAAATCTATGCGCTTGCTGGTGAGACCTTTAATATCAATTCGCCTAAGCAGCTCGGTGTCATTCTGTTTGAAAAAATGCAGTTACCTGTCATTAAGAAAACCAAAACAGGGTATTCAACGGCGGTTGATGTCTTGGAGCAGTTAGCCCCCCAAGCACCAATCGTTGATAAAATCTTGAAATACCGTCAGATTTCTAAAATTCAGTCAACCTATGTCATGGGTTTACTTGGTGAGATTATGGCTGATGGCAAGATTCATACGCGTTACATTCAAGATTTAACGCAGACGGGTCGTCTGTCAAGTGTGCAGCCTAATCTGCAAAATATTCCCGTTCGTCTGGCTGAAGGCCGTAAGATTCGTAAAGCTTTCTTACCTGACAAATCAGACTCAGTCCTATTATCAAGTGACTATTCACAGATTGAATTGCGGGTTCTTGCCCATATTTCAGGTGATGAGCATTTGATTGCGGCTTTTAATGGGGGTGCAGACATCCATACGGCAACGGCGATGCGCGTGTTTGGCATTGAAAAACCAGAAGATGTCACGCCAAATGATCGTCGCAACGCCAAAGCCGTCAATTTCGGTGTTGTCTATGGCATTTCTGATTTCGGTCTGTCTAATAATCTTGGCATTACTAGAAAAGCTGCCAAAACATACATTGACACGTATTTTGAGCGCTATCCTGACATCAAAAAATACATGGCAGACATCGTCAGAAGTGCCAAGGATAAAAGTTTTGTCGAGACCCTCTATCACAGACGGCGCAACCTACCAGAAATCAATGCTAGGAATTTTTCAGTACGGTCATTTGCAGAACGGACAGCGATTAATAGCCCAATCCAAGGCTCAGCAGCTGACATCTTGAAAGTCGCCATGATTAATCTTGATAAGGCCTTAACAGTAGGTGGTTATCAAGCCAAAATGTTGCTACAAGTCCACGATGAAATCGTACTGGATGTGCCACATGATGAGCTAGATGAGATTAGAAAATTAGTCAAAACAACCATGGAAGAAGCGATTGCGCTTAAAGTACCGCTATTAGTTGATGAAAATAGTGGCAAGACATGGTATGAAGCCAAGTAAAATCCAAAGTCAGACCTTGAGTGTCTGATTTTTTGATGCTTTCACTAAGAAAGCCCTCCCAATCAGGGAAGGCTTATTATTTTTAGGCTTTCGTTTAATTTTGACTGGGTTGGGTAGCAAGGGCTGATTTGATGTGATATTTACGTTTAAGTAAATAACGAGTACCAAGTGAAAGTGCGCCAATCACTGCAACGAGATAGCCCTCAGGTGTGACGTTAATATTAACGGGTAATAATAAGGTAAAATAAGAGAAAGAGAACCAAATTAAAATTGCAAGAGTTAGCGCACCATAAGACTTGAGTTTAGGTATTTTGAAACCTTTACTTTGTGGTTTGTAGAAAAGGCGATAAAGGAGGTATATGACAAAACCAGCAGCAAAACTCATGCTCAAGAGTGTAATGATGCCATAAGTTTTAGCATTTTTACTAAAGACAGCCATCATACCATTCATTAAAGCCAGAACACCTAGCATGAGCAAAGAGCTATCCAACCACATGAGGACAGGAGTTTCGTTGTCATTTTGCTTGGCTTTGCTTGCTTGAGTCGTTGCTGTCTTTGGCGCATACTGCATGATAAACTCGGAAGGTGTCCCAAGAATATCCTTAGCCAGCACCCGTTGCTCCTGAGCCTCGACAATTTGTGGCAGAATATCTGATAGAATGATCTTGATTTCGTCATCAGATTTGCCAATTTTGACAAGTTCACGTGTTACCACATGAATGTATTCGCTATTTTTAGCTGTTAACTGTTCAATATAATTTTCCATATGTCTATTTTAACAGAAAATAACTGATTTTTCATCATTATGACAAAAAGTGATACCGTTCTCATCATAATTTTGTTAAAATAGAGATGTTGCCTATGTGAGGGTTGCCAGAGAGTTGATTCTCTAGCAGTCATGTCACATTGGGCAGATAGAACAAAAAGAGAACGCTTAAGCGTTTAATGGAGTGAAAATGACAGTCCCTTTGATTTTGACGATGTTACTGGTGCTTGGTGTTGTGTTTGTCAACGGCTGGACCGATGCCCCCAATGCGATTGCGACAGCGGTTTCAACACGAGCTATTAAGATTCGCTCGGCTGTTATCATGGCTGCGATTATGAATCTTGCAGGTGCCTTCATCTCAACCCTAATGGGTGCAAAAGTTGCTACAACCATTCTTAACATGGTGGATTTTGATAGTGCCCCGCATTTACCAGATAAAGCTCCTCAGATAGCACTTGCAGCCAGTCTTTTTGCCATTGTTGTTTGGGCAGTAGCGGCTTGGTACTTTGGTATTCCGACATCTGAGAGCCATGCGCTGATTGCTGGATTGACAGGCTCAGCAATCTCTCTTGGTGGCATGGCAGCAGTCCATTTTGATGAATGGGTCAAAGTCATTTATGGCTTATTTGCATCAGTTCTCATCGGTTTTTTAGGTGGTTTAATCATTACCAAGCTAATCGTTCTGATTTTTCAAAATGTCGCTAGGCGAACGGCTAATAAATTTTTTACCATTGGACAAATTTTTGGTGCGGCTGCAAATGCTTATCTCCATGGTGCGCAAGATGGTCAGAAATTCATGGGGGTTTTTATGCTTGGTCTAACGCTAAATGGGCTTGCCAATTCTGATGCTACGATTCCGATGTGGGTCATCTTTACCTGTGCCATTGTCATGGGGTTGGCACATCTGTGGGTGGCGAAAAAATTATCAAATCAGTTGGCATGGATATGGTCAAACTTGAGAAATATCAAGGATTTGCTGCGGATATTTCAACAGCTATCTGCATCCAACTCATGACGAGCCTTGGCGTTCCTGTTTCGACAACCCATGCTAAAACGACCGCAATCATGGGCGTTGCAGCTAGTCGACGAATGAGTTCGGTTGACTGGGGTGTTGTCAAAGAAATGGTACTAGCTTGGGTCTTAACCTTCCCCGGGTGTGGCCTCATCGCCTATTTGATGAGTAAATTATTTGTGATGATTTTTTAGGCACGATTGACAGAGATAAAAAATAACAGAAAGACAAAATAAAATGATAAGAAAAAAACAATTTGACTACTTTGTAGCAATGAAGGATATTGCCCATCTCTCTCACGAAGCATCGACTGCTTTGCAAGAAAGCATTGCCGCTTACGATTATGAATCATTTATCGTTAAATCTGAGGCAGTTCATGAAATTGAACATAAAGGTGATGATTATGTCAATGACATCTATGAACAGCTTGCGGTTACCTTTATGACACCGATTGACCGTGAAGATATTGCCCAATTAACAGATGTGTTGGATGATGTGCTTGATGGCATTAATGAGTTTACTTATCTGCTCGAAAATTTGGTGATTCGTGAACTGCGTCCGGGTGTCAAAGAATTTATTGAGACAATCGTTGCAGCTACTGAGGCAGTTGAAGTGGCGACCGGTGAATTTTCTAAATTCAAAAATTCAAAAAAACTTAAAGAGCATGTCAAAACAGTTAAAACACTGGAGAAAGGCGCTGACCGTCTCTATTCTGAAATGACAAAAGAACTCTATACGCATGAAAAAGATGCCATTGAAATTGTCAAATGGCGAGATGTTTATAACAAACTTGAAAAAATCGTCAACGATGCTGAAAGTTGTGTTAAAGTCATCAAATCACTTGTTATCAAAAATAGTTAAAACCTAGTGTCGTCAGACTGAGCGTGGGTCTAAAAAATAAATCATTAATTTCACTTGCTTTTAAGTTAAAACATGGTATAATATTCTAGTATGTTATGAATTTGACTAACAAAAAAATCGAGGAGAAATATATCATGGCTAAAGTATGTTACTTTACAGGTCGTAAGACTTCATCAGCTAACAACCGTTCACACGCAATGAACAAAACGAAAAAACAAGTTAAACCTAACTTGCAAAAAATTAAAATCGTTGAAAATGGTAAAGTGAAATCAGTATGGGCTTCAGCTCGTGCACTTAAAAACCTTTCAGTTGAACGCGTTTAAGACGTGTGTTTGATCAAATGAAAAGAAAAGCTTTTGCGGAATTTGAGTCTACGATACGTTGGGCCAAATGATTCAAAAGCTCTTTGTTTGGTTAGAACTATTTTACCGTGAAAAGACTTCACGGTTTTTTTATTAGCCGGATTGTGATAAAATGAGAGAAAAGGTGTTGCTTGGTTGGCAATAACGATCAAGTGTTGTTGAAAGACAAATAGAGTATAAAGCAGGCCTAGTCGAAAGATTGTGGGCCACTCATAACTAGCTAGAGTGTAAAGCGAGGAAAAAATTATGGCTGTGACAATTAATACAAAAAATGGGACAGTTGACATCGAAAATGATGTGATTGCAACAATTGTTGGCGCATCGACAACAGAAATTTTTGGTGTGGTCGGTATGACCAGCAAAAATACTGTGAAAGATAATTTCAAGACACTTTTGCGTCAAGAAAACTACGCCAAGGGTGTTGTCATTTCAGCTAATGACAACGGTGTTGATGTTGATATTTATGTGATTGTTTCATTTGGCGTTAAAATTTCTGAAGTCGCTAAAAATGTGCAAGAACGAGTTAAATTTAATTTAGAAAACCAACTGGGCATTACAGCGAATTCAGTTAATGTTTTCATACAAAATGTGAAAGTGGTGGCTGAATAAGATGACAAATACAATCAATGCAAGCTTGTTTCAGGAGATGATTCAAGCGGCGAGCATGCGTTTAAATAACCAAGCAGAGTATGTCAACTCGCTTAATGTATTCCCTGTACCAGATGGCGATACAGGAACAAATATGGGTATGACGATTACCAATGGTGCCAAAGCAGTCTCTGATAAACATGCAGAGACTGTCGGTGAAGTTGCGGCTATCTTGTCTAAAGGCTTGCTCATGGGTGCACGTGGAAACTCTGGTGTTATCTTATCCCAGATTTTCCGTGGGTTTGGTCAAGCTATCAAGGATGCGGATGTTTTTACCGCTGAAAATTTATCCAAAGCCTTCCAGAATGGTGTCGAGGTTGCTTATAAAGCGGTTATGAAGCCTGTTGAAGGGACGATTTTAACCGTTTCTCGCGGTGCTGCAGCATTTGCTGGTAAAAAAGCATCAAACTCTGATGATGCGGTTGACGTTTTGAAAGCAGCGCTCGAAGGGGCGAAAGTTGCCTTGGCTAAAACGCCAGATCTATTGCCAGTGCTGAAGGAAGTCGGTGTTGTCGATTCTGGTGGTCAAGGTTTGGTCTATATCTTAGAGGGCTTTGTCGCAGCGGCTACGGGCGAGTATTTGACGTCTGAAGAATTCCAAGCGACACCGGCTGTTATGGATGAAATGGTCAATGCTGAGCACCACAAATCAGTCGCAGGCCATGTCGCGACGGAAGATATTAAGTTCGGCTACTGTACTGAAATCATGGTAGGTATCGGTCAAGGGCCAACTGTGTCTAAATCTTTTGATTATGATGAGTTCCGTAATTACTTAAATGAAATCGGGGATTCATTGCTTGTCGTTAATGATGATGAGATTGTCAAAGTCCATGTCCATACAGAAGATCCTGGTATTGTGATGCAAGAAGGTCTGAAATATGGTGCGCTTGTTAAAGTTAAAGTTGACAATATGCGTGAGCAACATGATGCGCAGGTCATCAAGGAAGCAACTAATGCTGTACCTCAAGCATCAGCTGAGCCTAAAGAATTTGCAGTGATTGCGATTGCTGCTGGTGATGGTCTAGCTAAAATCTTCAAAGATATGGGCACTGACTACGTGATTTCGGGTGGTCAAACGATGAATCCGTCAACTGAAGATATTGTTAAAGCCATTGAATCGGTTAATGCACACAATGTGATTATCTTACCGAATAATAAAAATATCTTCATGGCGGCGCAATCGGCTGCAGATGTCGTGGACGTACCAGCTAAAGTTGTTGAGTCTAAAACAGTTTCACAAGGTTTGACAGCATTGCTAGCCTTTGAAGCCACTAAAACTTTAGAAGAAAATGCTGCTGATATGACTGACAATCTCTCAGAAGTGATCAGCGGTCAAGTGACGAATGCTGTTAGAGATACATCAATTGATGGTCTTGAAATTCACGAAAATGACTGGCTCGGCATGATTGACAATAAAATCGTCGTATCAGACAAAGATATGCACGGTGTCTTGACAGAGACTTTTGACAAAATGTTAGCTAGCAATGAAGAGGCAGAAATTATCAGTATCTATATCGGTGCTGACGGTAACCGTCAAATGGTTGAGACTTTGTCAGAAGAACTTGAAGACAAATATCTAGATGTTGAAGTCGAGATTTTTGAAGGTGGACAACCTGTTTATCCTTATCTTTTCTCAGTTGAATAAATGAGTTAAAAATCGTCGTCAGGCGATTTTTTTGATATCTTGAGTCACCTGAAAATTATAATCAAAATAGTAGTAATATGGCTTTCATTTTTGTATGCTAGAGGTGTAAGCCTTTTCTATTAACTGAATTCGTGATTTGACAGTTTTTAGTGTTGACAATAAATCACAAAAGGAGAATCTATGAAAGTCATTATCATTGGCGCAAGTCACGGTGGACACCAATCAGCATTGGAACTTTTGGACAAGCATCCAGATACTGATGTGACGATTTATGAAAAAGGGGATTTCGTCTCTTTCTTGTCATGTGGGATGCAGTTATTTTTAGAAGACAAAGTCTCAGGTGTTGATGATGTTCGTAACTTTAAACCAGAAGACATCGAAAAGCGTGGCGGAAAAGTCAAATCACAACATGAAGTTTTGAGTTTTGATGCTGATAAAAAAGAAGTGACGATTAAAAACTTAGTAACTGGTGACGTTTTTAACGAAACTTATGATAAACTGATTCTTTCATCTGGCGTGACACCCGCAGCTTTGCCATTACCAGGTGCGGACAAAGCAAACATTTTCTTCATGCGCAGCCGTGCTTGGGCACTTAAAATCAAAGAAAAAATGCAAGACCCTAAAGTCAAAAATGTCGCAGTCATTGGTTCAGGTTATATTGGTGTCGAAGCCACAGAAGTTTTTGCCAAAGCAGGTAAAAAAGTGACCATCATCGACATGATTGACGATGTTCTCGGCAACTATCTTGATAAAGAGTTGACCGATATCCTAGTTCCCGTTTTTGAGGCTAATGGTGTTGCCTTAGCACTAGGCGAAAGCATTACCGGATTTGCAGGTGGGGATGTCGTCACTGGCGTTGAGACAAAGACTGGTACCATTGATGCGGACCTTGTCATTGTTGCAGCAGGTGTCACACCCAACACAGAATGGCTCAAAGGATTAGTTGACCTAGAACCACGTGGTCAAATCAAAGTGGATGACTACTTGCGGACATCAGCAAAAGACATCTACGCTGTCGGAGATGCTATTTTACCGCTTAATATTGCAAGTCAACAACATGCGCCTGTTGCCTTAGCATCAACAGCCCGTCGTGAGGCGCGTTATGTTGTTCGTAATATTGAATCAGACACACCAACAGAGAAATTTCGTGGCGTGTTGGGCACAAGTGCCCTCTCAGTCTTTGGTTATAAATTTGCCATGACAGGTCTGAATGATTTTTCAGCAGCTCGCTCAGGCGTAACCGTGACAGGCAGTTTCTTCAAAGACACCTTGCGCCCAAGTTTTGTTAAAAATGATGGCAATACAGATGTCTTTGTCAAATTAAATTATGATGCAACCACACACAAGATTCTCGGTGGACAAGTGATGTCAACTTATGATGTGACAGCTCATATGAATACACTAGCACTTGCCATTACAACTGGCTTAACTCTAGAAGACCTAGCTGAAGCAGACTTCTTCTTCCAACCAGGTTTTGATCGTCAATGGTCACTTCTGAATTTAGCGGCACAAGTTGCTTTGGGTGAGACCCAGTTTTAAGCTGAAAAATCAAAAAACACCTCTGACTTCATGTTAGGGGTGTTTTAGTGTTAAAATTTAGTCTGACAGATGATTTAATTTTGCAAGTTTACGTGTTAATTCATTACGTGTCTCAACGATATCGTTTAACTTAACAAGACCGTAGATTAAACCGACGAATAGAAGACCTGTTAGAAATGACCAACCGAAATTACGCCAGTAATAACGACCACCCGTCATGGCTTGACCATCTAATGTGTACTTATTTTGGTGATAAGCCCACACGACCAAAGAAGGGACAAAAATAATACCTAAAACAGTTGCCACTTTTGCGTCTGAAATTTCATATTTCGACATAAAACACTCTCTTTCTACTCTTAATATTATATTTAATAGTAAAACATGTCAATATAAAATTTTAAATATTGAAAATATGATGGGCAGAGTAGATGAAATCAACAGGCTAACAGATAGGGTGTTTTTTTGATTTGACTAAAGTATGATAAATTATCATTTGAAATGACTTGCTATTTCCTCTTAAATCTACTACAATATAATATGTTAATATATTAAATTGAGGATGGATATGAAAAATAATAAACAAAAACTGATTTTACTTGGCGAAAAAGTTGATAATCAATGGTTAAACGAGCAAATCAATCACATCGTAGCAAGACTAAAATCGAATATGCAAACCTATCAGTTGGGTTTTCCATCTGCCTGTGCAACGCAGGGGAAATATCGAATTAAAGCAAATGATGACTGGACGAATGGCTTTTGGACAGGCATGTTATGTTTAGCATATGAATTGACAGGAGGAAAAGCGTTTTTAGAATTAATTGACAAGAATGTTAGAAGCTTTCAAGATAGACTAGATCAGCACTTTGTACTGGATCATCATGATATTGGCTTTCTGTATAGCTTGTCAGCGGGTGCTGCCTATAAAATTACGGAAAAAGAAAGTGACCGATTAACGTTTTTACAGGCGGCAGACGTTTTGGTTGCAAGATATCAAGAAAAGGGACGATTTATCCAAGCTTGGGGGAAATACGGTGATCCTAAGGAATATCGTTTGATTATTGATTCTATCTTGAATCTCCCGATTTTATTGATGGCAACAGAGCTTTCAGGAGAAGAACGTTATGCAGAAATAGCTAAAAGTCATTACGAGACACTCCTTAAAACGATATTTAGGGATAATTTCAGTACCTATCACACCTATTATTTTGATGTCAAGACAGGTGCGCCACTTCAAGGCGCAATGCACCAAGGGAATAGTCATCAGTCAACATGGGCGAGAGGACAGAGTTGGGCGATATTAGGCATACCATTAGTTGAAAGTTACCTTGCTTCTGAAAAATTGCCAGATTTTTATAGTAAAGTTGTGGCACTTTTTATAGATAATCTGCCAGAAGATTTGATACCTTACTGGGATTTTGATTTTACGGATGACAATCCGTCTGCAAAAGATAGCTCTGCAGCAGCCATAGTGGCCTGTGGCTTACTAGAAGCAGAAAAATTTGAAAGCTATCCAGATGCAAAAAAAATAGCCAAAGGTCTCATTTATCAATTAGGGGAAAAATATACGAACTGGGCTGATCAAGAAAATGAAGGCTTGCTGCAACATGGGGTCTATGCTTACGCAGAAGGCAAGGGGATAGATGAACCTAACCTGTGGGGAGATTACTTTTATTTTGAAGCCTTGATGAGACTAGTTAAGCCAGATTGGCACAGATATTGGTAAATTTAAAGATAGATGTGGCCAGTTATTATATGAACAGCGCTTCGATATTGCTTATATTGCTTGCATATCTGCAACAAATATTGAAGTGACTGGTAAGGGAGAAGTTATGAAATCATTTCAGATTAAAGAAGAATTTTTACTTGATGGTCAACCTATCAAGATTATAAGTGGTGCCATTCATTATTTTAGAATACCAACGAGTCAATGGGAGGATAGTCTATATAATCTTAAAGCTCTGGGTGCCAATACGGTCGAAACCTATATCCCTTGGAATATTCATGAACCAGTAGAAGGCGTCTTTGATTTTTCAGGTATAAAGGATATCGTGTCTTTTGTTAAACTTGCGCAAAGTCTAGGATTGATGGTCATACTGCGTCCTTCTGCCTATATCTGTGCAGAGTGGGAATTTGGTGGCTTACCTGCTTGGCTCTTGAAAACGCCTAAAATCCGCTTGCGGTCAACGGATAAAGTATTTATGACTAAAGTTGATAACTATTTTAGGGAATTGCTACCTAAGCTTCTGCCTTTACAAATCACGCAAGGCGGACCGGTTATCATGATGCAGATTGAAAATGAGTACGGTTCTTATGGCATGGAAAAAGAGTATCTACGTCAAACCAAGAAGATAATGGAAAAATACGGTGTTTCGGTACCATTATTTACGTCTGATGGCGCATGGGAAGCGGCGCTAGAAGCAGGTAGTCTCATTGAAGATGATGTGCTTGTAACAGGTAATTTTGGCAGTCACTCGAAAGAAAACGTCGCAGCCTTAGTTCAATTCATGGCGAAGCATGATAAAAAATGGCCAGTGATGTGTATCGAATATTGGGATGGCTGGTTTAACCGTTGGGGAGATCCGATTATGAAACGTGATCCGAAGGATTTAGCACAAGAAGTGAAAGAGATGTTAGAACTTGGGTCGCTCAATCTTTACATGTTTCATGGGGGAACTAATTTTGGCTTTTATAATGGCTGTTCGGCGCGTGATACGGGAAGTATGCCTCAGATTACCAGTTATGATTATGATGCCTTGTTAACAGAGGAAGGAGAGCCAACTGAAAAATATGCCTTGGCTCAGAAAGCCATCAAAGAAGTCTGTCCAGAGGTTTGGCAAGCCGAGCCACGAAGGAAACAAGTCAGACATCTAGGTAGTTTTGAGGTAAGTCAGAGTGTCTCTCTCTTGAATACAAAAAAAACATTAACACAATCAGTCACTAGTAACTATCCATTAGCCATGGAGGAAGTCGGAACGGGTTACGGCTACATGCTTTATTCAGTGGCGTTAAGAAATAACCAAAGTGAGCAAAAATTAAAGATTGTAGAGGCTGATGATCGCATTCAGATTTATCTGGATGGCGCATATCAAACAACCCAGTATCAGTCAGAAATTGGTCAAGAGTTATTAGTGGGTAATGAGCAGAATACGGAAAGTATTGCAGCAGATTTCCTAGTAGAAAACCTAGGACGTGTCAACTATGGCTTCAAGTTTAATCACAGTAGTCAAAGTAAGGGGATCAAAGGTGGTGTCATGCAGGATATTCATTTCCACCAAGGCTATCAGCAATATCCGCTTGATTTCTCCAAGGAACAACTCGCAGAAATAGACTATTCCGCGGGTCGTAATATCAAGCAGCCATCATTTTATAAAGTGATTTTTGATTTACCGGAAGTTTCAGATACGTTTGTCGACTGTTCGGCGTATGGCAAAGGTGTCGTCATTGTTAATGGGGTAAATTTAGGCCGTTATTGGCAAGAAGGGCCAACTTATAGTTTGTATTGTCCAAAAGATTTTCTTCATGTAGGGGAAAATGAGGTCGTTATTTTTGAAACTGAAGGGGTAGAAATTAAGCACCTATCATTTTCAGAAACGCCTATCTTTAATCGTTAATAAAAATAGAAGAGGTGCTCTATTGAGCATCCACTTCTATTTTTGTTTTGAAATATTTCCAGTGTTTGTAGCTCACGATATATTCGGCTACAGTTCGATTAGGCAGGAAAGTGTGTTTGACTTGTTTAACTGCCGGTTCTCGGAAACTTAAATTCAAGAGATGAGAGAGCTCAGCATCATCTGGAAAGATAATTTCATTGGTCTCGACTGATGGCATTAAAAAGAGGTCAATACCGAAATCGTCAAGAATTTTTTTGTAGACACTGGCATAATCAGAAAGATTTTTTGATAGCGGTGTTTTAACGAGATGATTAGGGAGGTGTGTAAAGTGAATAAGAAAAGGGATATCATCAAAAAAGCGAACACGTTTAATTTGGTAATAGCTATCATTGGGCTTTAACCCCAAAGCTTTAAGTATTTCGGGTTGATTGTCTTGTTTGATAGAGAGTACTTTAACTGTTTCATGGTCATGTGAGTGAAGTTCAATATCAGAAAATTTGACATTCTGAGAAACTTTTGACTTTGAAACATAGGTGCCTTTTCCTTGGACGCGGTATAAATAGCCGGCCGTTGTTAGTTCGTTAAGTGCTTTGACCGCTGTAATTGAGCTGACACTATATTTTTGTTTGATGTCGGCTTCGGAATAAAATTTATCTCCGAGGGTAAATTGGTGATTTTTTAGCTCAGATAGTAAATCTTGTTTAATTTGTTCATATTTTGGAATCAATAGATTACTCCTCTAACTTTATCTTTTAATAATAACATGTTAATCTATAGTTTGCAATTAAGAACTTTTTTGAAAATTAATTTGAATATCTTATATTTAATAGATGTAGCCGTCAAGTACTAAAAAATAATATCAAAATAGGACACTTATTTTTTGTTTTTCGAGATAGAAATAAACTGTTAATAGATTTTAAATGAAGTATTAACATATTAAGTTGACAAAGTAGTTAATATGTTATACACTGTATTTGCAAGGGAATAACATGTTAAATAAAGCGCTTGCGCAAAAGGAGCTAAATGAGGAATATAGTATTGATTAGCCATGGTTCTATGGCTAGAGGTGTACGAGCTAGTCTTGAGATGATTATTGGACATCAGGATTATCTTCATGTGGTAGAGTTGCCAGAAGATGGTGACGATATTCAGTTTGAAAATGCTTTGAACGACAAAATGAAAGCGCTTAATGGTTCGACTTTAATCATTGCTGATTTACTGGGCGGCACGCCGTGTAACGTTGCGCTGAAACACTATTCGGACCTTTCAACGGTTGATGTTATTGCAGGAATGTCTTTGCCATTAGTACTTGAAGCGGCAGTCAATGAGACGCTAACGGTGGATGGCTTGGTTAGTTTAGGGCAACAGTCTGTTGTCAATGCCAAAGGGGCTTTGAAAGAAGTTACTACAAAAGAAACAGAGCAACTTGATTTGAGCGAATTTGAGGCCTATCAAGGCAAGGCGAATATCGTGAACACGAGAATTGATGAGCGCTTAATTCACGGTCAAGTCGCAGGTATTTGGACAACGAGTTTAAATACGCAGCGTATCATCGTCATCAATGATGCTGCAGCGACGGATCCACTTCAAAAATCATCACTTCGTATGGCTGCCCCATCTACCATGAGATTATCTGTTTTATCTGTTGCAAAAGCTGCTGAGACGATTAACTCTGGAAAATATGGCTTACAACGTCTCTTTCTGCTCTTTAAAAATCCAACAGATGTATTAGCTTTTATCAATGCTGGTGGCCAATTAGAAACTTTGAATGTTGGCAATATGAGTTATAAGGAAGGATCGAAGGAAGTAACTAAGAGTATTAAGATAATGCCTGAAGAAGAGAAGGTTTTCAAAGAAATTTCTGGAAAAGGTATCAATATTAGTGCGCAATTAGTTCCGAGCGAGCCATCAATTGATTTTATGGCAAAATTAAATAAAATTTAGGAGAGAACAATGCATTTAACAGTTATACAAATCATTTTAATCACACTATATGCCTTCATTGCGATTAATGATTCTTTGATTTCAAATTCGTTGACACAGCCAGCGATTGCTGGTATGATTTCCGGTTTAATTATGGGAGATTTGAAGACAGGTTTAATGGTCGGGGAACACTTCAACTCATGCGTTTAGGCATTGCAGCTTTTGGTGGGGCTTCTGTACCAGATTACTTTACGGGTGCAGTCTTAGGAACAGCATTTGCAATTATTTCGGGCAAGGGTGCTACCTATGGTGTTGGGTTAGCTGTTCCAGTATCTCTTTTGATGTTACAACTTGATGTAGTTGCACGTTTCTGTAATGTCTTTTTACTTCATCGTGTGGATAAAGCCATTGATAAAGAACAATACGATCGTGTTCCTAGTTTGGTTTTATCAAGTTCATTCTTTTGGGGATTGTCACGTGCACTTCCAATTCTCTTGATGTTGATTGTTGGTGATGCTGTAGTTACTACCTTGACAAATGCGGTGCCTCAATGGTTAATGGATGGCTTACGAGTTGCTGGCGGTACGCTTCCTGTGGTTGGTGTCGGTATTCTCTTACGCTACCTACCAACAAAACAATATATCCCTTATTTATTGGCTGGCTTTTTCCTAGCAGCTTATCTTAAAGTACCTATGATGGGCATTGCGATTGTTGGTTTAGTTGCAGCAATGCTAGTGTTTAAACGAGAAACGTCAAAATCTAGCCAGTCAGTAGAAGCTGGCGCTACAAGTAATCAAACTTTTGAAGGGGGATTTGATGCTGATGAATAAAGAAGAAATTACAAAAAAAGACTTGAAAAAAATGAGCTGGCGTTATATTCTTGGTAGTCAGTTAAACTGGAATTATGAACGGATGATGAGTTCTGGTTATCTTTATGCCATCCTTCCTGTATTGAAAAAATTATACAAGAAAGATAGTGAACTTAAAGATATGGCGAAGACCCATAATCAATTCTTCAATACAAATGCCATTTTTGGTAACTTAATTATGGGAATTGATATTGCGATTGAGGAAAAAGAAGGCTATAAGGCTAAAAAAACTATTGTTGCTTTAAAAACAGCTTTGATGGGTTCGCTTGCAGGTGTTGGCGATTCGCTTTTCCACGTCATTTGGGGCACAATTTTTGGTTCTGTTGCGGGAACTTTGGCGCTTCAAGGTTCAGTTGTTGGCTGTCTGCTATGGATTTTAGCGAACATCGCTTTACTGTTTGGTCGTGCGGCGCTTTTGCCACTTGGTTATAAGCAAGGTGTCAAGTTAGTAACGACCTTAAAAGATAAATTACAAGCGTTTACAAATGCTGCGACAGTCCTTGGAGTAATCGTTATTGGCGCTTTGATTCCGACTGTTATTAAAGTAGCGACACCGTTGGTTTACAAACATAATGGAGTTTCGCTTGCCATGCAAACAACCTTGGACGGTATATTGCCTGCTTTAATTCCAGTTCTTCTTACTTTATTGACTTATTGGATGCTAGGGCAAAAGAAACTAAATTCAACTCGCGTGATTTGGATTGTATTGATTCTAACGATTATCTTAAGTGCATTTGGCATCTTAGGCGCGCCGCTTCCGCCAGGAAAATAGAATTTACGAAGCCCATTTTTGGGCTTTGAATGTTTCTATAGGGGAATTTTTTGTCCATCGTGAAATAGTTTTGAAAGAAAGTGGAAGAAATGTCGGAATGTATCACAATTGGTGAGCCTTTGGTGGATATTCGCTTCAGACGAGCTGGATTTGCCTTTGGATTAGCTTGTTCAATTCAAAATATTTTGGCTGGGGCAGAGTTAAATATTGCGATTGGTCTTGCGCATTTGGGGTACGATACGGCTTATGTGGCAAAAGTTGGTCAAGATTCTCTGGGGAATTTTATTAAAGCAGAACTTGAGAAATCGGGTATTGGCGGATAGGTTTATCACACAAGTTTCAGACTATCCAACCGGGTTTTACTTGAAGGAAAAAGTATCAGATGGCGACCCTAAAGTGGAGTATTTTCGGAAAAGGATCTGCCGCTGCTCATTTTGACTTAGAGCAACTGACAAATGTAGATTTGTCGCAAATTAAGGTTGCGCATCAGAAGGTAAGTTTTTGACAGGTTTATCAAGATTGCAGATTTTTACCTGAATCAAAGTGATATGACGCAGACGGTCATCATAAAAAATGGCAGTGAAGGTGCTTATGTCAAAAGTAAAAATGGGGTGGCATTCACTGTTGAAAGTTATCAAGTTGCACATGTCGTTGCTACTGTGGGCGCAGGCGATGTTTTTGCGGCCGGTCTGATTTCAGGTTTACTTGATCAAGAAAGTATCTGTCCAACGTGCCTGTGCTATTGGGGCATTTGCGGTGCAATCGGTTGGAGACAATAATGGCTATCCAAACCGTCAAGTACTTGACGCATTTATGCGTCAACAGAATTAAAGGAGAAAAAAATGACACAAGATACAATGAATCAATTTTCATTAGAAGGAAAAATTGCCCTCGTAACTGGTGCAGTTTATGGGATTGGGCTCGCGCTTGCGGCGGCTTACGCTGAAGCTGGGGCGACAATTGTTTTTAATGACCGCAGTTCTGAAGGTGTCAAAAAAGGGCTCGTAGCCTATGCCGAACTTGGCATCAAAGCACATGGCTATGTCTGTGATGTTACAGACGAAGCAGGTGTGGCTGTGATGATTTCACAAATTGAAAAAGAAGTGGGCGCAATTGATATCCTTGTTAATAATGCTGGCATCATCAAACGTATTCCGATGATTGAAATGAGCGCTGAAGATTTTCGCCAAGTGATTGATATTGATCTTACCGGCCCATTCATCATGGCGAAATCAGTTATTCCTAGTATGATTAAAAAAGGTGGTGGCAAAATTATTAACATTTGTTCCATGATGTCTGAGCTTGGTCGGGAAACAGTGTCAGCTTATGCCGCAGCAAAAGGCAGTTTAAAGATGTTGACCAAAAATATCGCCTCAGAATATGGGCAATATAACATCCAATGTAATGGGATTGGTCCAGGCTATATTGCAACGCCACAGACTGCACCGCTCCGAGAAATTCAAGCGGATGGTAGTCGTCATCCCTTCGACTCTTTCATTATTGCCAAAACACCAGCAGAGCGTTTGGGAACAGCAGAAGCCCTTCAAGGCCCAGCTATTTTCCTCGCGTCCCCTGCTTCCGATTTTGTCAATGGTCATGTGCTTTATGTAGATGGTGGTATTCTTGCTTATATCGGTAAACAACCAGAATAAGGTTCATGTTTGTTAGAAGAAAGAATTGAACAGATGATGTTAAAAAAGGGAGAGAAGATGCAAAGAGCAGACTTACTCGAGAAAGTTATTGATTCAGGAGTTGTTTCCGTTGTCAGAAGTGACACGCCAGAGAATGCCATCAAATTGGTTGAAGCTGTTGTTGCTGGCGGTATTAAAAGTATTGAGTTGACTTACTCAGTGCCACAGGCAAATACAGTTATTGCCCGTTTGGTCGAACAGTATGCTGAGACAGATGTCATCATAGGTGCTGGAACGGTGTTAGAAGCAACTTCAGCACGTCTAGCCATCATTTCAGGCGCACAATTTATCGTGAGTCCATCGTTTAATAAATCAGTTGCTAAAATCTGTAACCTTTATCAGATTCCCTATGTGCCCGGGATATTTACCCCAAAAGAAGCACAAGAAGCGTTGACCTATGGCTCAGAGCTCATCAAGCTTTTTCCGAGAGATATTGCCAGCGCTCAAATGATTCGAGATCTGAAAGGACCGTTTCCCTATCTCAATATTTTACCATCGGGAGGCGTAAGTGCCACTAATGTATCCGAATGGTTTGAGGCAGGTGCAGCAGCTGTTAGTGCGGGTGGCGGTGTGACTGCGCCGGCAAGCAATGGGGATTATGAAGCTGTCACAAAAAATGCACGAGAATTGATGTCGGCTTTTCATCACTCTCAAGCTAACCACTAGAAAAGAGATAAGATGTTAAGGCTTGACATATTGAATCAAGATCAACAGGTCGTGATTGGCAAAGTTGATCATGACAAGTTACCTGCACCATTTTCCGTGCAGCATGAAACGCTCTGTACTTTGGGGATTAAGGATTATGTTTATCAAACTGGCGATCAAGTTCGCTTGAAAACAGATGAGACAGGCTATTTCATGGTTCAGTTAGATGAAACCTTGGCACCCTCTTTGATTTATTTACCGCAGCAAGAATGGCTTTTTAAAGTGCCATTGGCAGAGAATTTGAGTCGCTCATCTGTTGAAACAGCTTTTCAGTCTCACCGTCATCATCTCATGATAAGAAAAGCCTATGATTTTGAGATAAAACAGTATCAAAATTTGAGTTTTAATGCGCATGACCAAAAGCAAGATTCCGGCGCTTTCCTCCATGCCTATGCAAATGTTGAAACGCGTGATGATTCGGTCTTTTTCGCCAAAAATGCGATTGATGGGAAATATGCCAATCATTCGCACGGCTCCTATCCTTTTGCTTCTTGGGGCATCAATCAACAAGCGGATGCAAGTCTGACGATTGACTTCGGGCGCTGGGTTGAGATTGATCAGATTGCCCTTTTGTTTAGAGCAGATTTTCCACACGATAGTTACTGGGAAAGTGTGACAATGCTACTTTCTAATGGAGAAACATTGGTATTTTCAACGCGTAAATCGACAGATTTCCAGCGCTTGACATTTCCTACGGTCAAAACAAAATGGGTCACACTGAAAAAATTAGAAAAATCAGAAGATGTGTCACCCTTTCCTGCGTTGACACAAATTGAAGTTTTTGGGAAAAATATTGAAGAAAGAGAAATTTGAAAATGGTAAAACAAACCTTACGGACACATTACGCACATGCACCAAAAGATATTGAACGCTATACAACTCAGGAATTACGTGAAGCGTTTTTGATTGAGGAGATTTTTACACCGGGGGTACCATTCGCTTAACTTATACGCATCATGACCGTTTAATTTTTTGGGGTGTGACACCGTTAGATGAAGTGCTTGAGATTCATTTGGATAAGGAACTAGGCGTGGCTTATTTCTTGGAACGTCGGGAGCTTGGTGTCATCAATATTGGTGGTGCTGGTCTCTTGTGGATTGATGGCGAACGTTTTGAGATGAAAAATCAAGATGGTTTTTATATTGGCAAAGAAACGCGTGATGTCAAGTTTGAGAGTATTGATCCTGAGACACCTGCAAAATTTTATGTGGCATCAAGTCCAGCACACCACAAATATCCAAATGTTAAAATTTCAATTGATGACATTGAACCACTTGAAACAGGTGCTTCAAGTAGTATGAATGAACGCAAGATTTATCAATATATTCATCCAAACGTCTGCGACTCTTGCCAACTCCAAATGGGTTATACGCATTTAGCGCAAGGCAGTGGCTGGAATACGATGCCGTGCCATACGCATGAACGCCGTATGGAAGCCTATGTTTATTTTGATCTTGAAGATGACAATAAAGTCTTTCATTTGATGGGGAAACCAGATGAGACCAAGCATTTAGTTGTTGGAAATGAGCAGGCTGTCATCAGTCCGAGCTGGTCGATTCATACTGGCATCGGGACAAGTAACTACACCTTTATCTGGGCCATGTGTGGGGAAAATATCACCTATACAGATATGGACCTTGTTGGCATGGACGAGCTGAAATAATAAACTCAATTAAGTAAATAAAGTAAACATGTTGGGCTATTTTCCGCCACTTCTTCGTTGCCAAGTCTTAACGTACACCTGTACGTCTGCACCTCGTCGTCTCGAATTGACAAAAAATATCTCAAACATGTTGTACACTTTCTTTACTTAAATGAGTATAAAAATATCTCTTGGCAGACCTTGAGATATTTTTTGTGAGGAATGAGTATGTTAGAAGAACTAAGAGAGCTGAACTGGGAATCTTACGATGAGGTGAGGCAAGGTTTCTTGTTGATGATGGTGCCTTTTTCTGAAAAATTGAAAGCAGGCACAGGACATCTCAAGGTAGGAAATCATGGCGCTATTTATGATGAAGAAACCAGCGAAATGGAAACTTTTTGTCGGCTGATTTGGGGGATTGGGCCATTTTTGGCAGAAAATGATGATGACAGTTTAAACCAGCAATTATTGACAGGATTGGCAGCAGCTTGCGACCCAGAAAGTGATGTGTATTATGGCGAATTGACCGATTATCATCAAAAATTTGTTGAGATGGCGGCGATTGCAGTATGTTTTTTACTAGCCAAAGCAAAAACGTGGGATGTTTTGTCACAAGACCAGCAAAAAAATATAGCGGTCTGGCTTTTACAGATAAATCAACATAAAATCCCTAAAAATAATTGGCGTTTCTTTAGAATATTGGTCAATGTGGCCATGAAGAAAATGGGCATGCCACATGAACAAAATCGGATTGATGAAGATTTTGCGTGTATTGAGGCGTGCTATGCAGGAGATGGCTGGTATTTTGATGGCAAAGAAACGCAGTTTGATTACTATATTTCTTGGGGGTTTCATTTTTATAGCCTGATTTATGTGAAAGTCATGGGAGAAGAAGATGCTTTGAGAGCCACACAAATGACCTCCCGTGCGATTTTGTTTGCTCAGAGCTACCAATATTGGTTTGATAAGTCTGGTGTTGCGATTCCTTTTGGTCGAAGTTTGACTTATCGGTTTGCACAGGTAGCTTTTTGGGGAGCGCTTGCTTTCGCAGATATCGAAGCACTATCTTGGGGCGTTATCAAAGGGCTTTTTGCTCGAAATATGAGGGCGTGGCTGCAAGAAGCGATTTTTACAGAAGCTGATTTTTTGAGTGTTGGTTATGCTTATGAAAATCTAAATATGGCTGAGGGCTATAATGCGTCAGGTTCAGCTTATTGGGCGTTCAAGAGCTTCATTGTTTTAGCGATTCCGAGTGACCATCCTTTTTGGCGGGAAAAATCGCTACCAACAAATTTGTCAGCAAGGATAAAAGCGGTGCCAAGTGCGCGATATTTAATTGAACATGTCGGGCAGTCAGAACATGTCCTACTCTATCCAGCGGGGCAATTTATCCAAGACCAAAGTCATGCCCCAGCCAAATATGGCAAGTTTGTCTATTCAACGCATTTTGGCTTTAGCGTGCCGAAAGGTGGTGACACTTACGCTGCGGGTGCTTATGATAATGTCCTTGCCGTTAGTGAAGATGGGAGCTACTTTCGAGCGAAAGGTTTAGATACTGATTTTGAAATCAGAACTGACCAGATTATCCATCACTGGCAACCGATGACAGGTGTCGCCATCAAGAGCACGATTGTTCCCTGTGGGCACGCACATGTCAGGATTCATGAAATTGATACAAAGCGTGAGGTGATTTTGTATGATGGCGGTTTTTCAGTAGCCTTACATGAAGAAAGGACTGTTTTAACGCAATCATTAGCGCAAGTTGATACAACAATCGGACAAAGTTTAATCAAAAATATTTTGGGTTTTAATCAAGCAGAAATAATTCGACCAGAAGTCAATACCAATCTGCTTTATCCACGTACGATTTTACCAGCTTTGTCAGTGAAATTACCGCCGGGAAAACATCTCTTAATCAGTCTGGTTGCAGGTATCCCCCAAGGACAAACACAAGACTTGCCACACGTCCATTTGACTAAAAAAAGAGTTGAAATTATCCAAGAAAATCAAAAATTAGTTAGCGTGATTTTGAAGTCGACAGATTGAAAGTTGTGTTCACGCATTACAAAAAATTCACGCAAGACACTCAAAAATATGGTAAAATGTAGTAAATACTCTATTTTAAGGACTTGATTATAATTATGAATGATAAACAATTAGTATCCCAAGCGCTTGCAGCTGTTTTGGATAATGCTTTAAGTATCGATGATATCAGCAACTTGCTTGAAACGCCTAAAAAATCTGAAATGGGAGACTTAGCTTTTCCTGCTTTTTCATTGGCGAAAACTTTACGCAAAGCACCTCAGATGATTGCGGCTGATATTGCAGAGAAAATCTCATCAGATGGCTTTGATAAAGTCGTTGCAACTGGTCCTTATGTCAATTTTTTCCTAGATAAATCAGCAACAGCGACAGCTGTCTTGTCAGAAATTTTATCAGAAGGTACAGCTTATGCGACTTTAGAGCAAACTGGCGAGAATGTTGCCATTGATATGTCGTCACCCAACATTGCCAAACCTTTCTCAATCGGTCATTTACGCTCAACAGTGATTGGGGATGCCTTGGCTAAGATTTATCAAAAAATAGGCTATAATCCAGTCAAGATCAACCATTTGGGCGACTGGGGTAAGCAGTTTGGGATGTTAATCGTTGCTTATAAAAAATATGGCGATGAGGCAGCTATCCGTAAAAATCCGATTTCAGAATTGCTCAAACTCTACGTACAAATCAATGCTGAGGCAGCGGATGACCCGACAGTTGATATTGAGGCGCGTGATTGGTTCCTTAAACTTGAAAATGGAGATGCGGAAGCCTTGGCATTGTGGCAATGGTTCCGTGATGAATCTCTGGTTGAGTTCGACCGCATCTATACGGAATTAGGTGTTGAATTTAACAGCATGAACGGTGAAGCCTTCTATAATGACAAGATGGATGAAATCATTGATATCCTATCTGAAAAAGGATTACTAACAGAATCTGAAGGTGCAACTGTTGTTGAGCTTGAAGGTTTTGAAAACCCAGCTTTAATCAAAAAATCAGATGGCGCAACGCTTTATATCACGCGTGATTTGGCTGCGGCCCTTTACCGCAAACGGACTTATAAATTCGCTAAATCACTCTATGTTGTCGGTCAAGAACAGTCTGGTCATTTCAAACAGCTCAAAGCTGTTCTTAAGAAAATGGACTATGACTGGTCGGACGATATCTACCACGTGCCATTTGGCTTGGTCACAAAAGAAGGTAAGAAATTGTCAACGCGTAAAGGCAATGTCATCTTACTAGAACCAACGCTACATGAAGCAGTCAAACGTGCTCAAGCGCAAATTGATGCGAAAAATCCTGATCTTCCTAATAAAGCCGCAGTTGCCCACGCTGTTGGTGTTGGTGCCATTAAATTCTACGATTTGAAAAACGAGCGCCTCAACGGCTACGACTTCAACTTAGAGGAAATGGTCTCATTTGAAGGTGAAACAGGTCCTTACGTCCAATATGCGCATGCGCGGATCCAATCAATTTTGCGCAAGGCTGACTTCCAACCGGATGCAGAGGTAGGCAAAACCCTTGCCCTAACAGATGATGAAAGCTGGGAAATCATTAAGTTATTGCAAGCATTCCCTGACGTTATCGCAAGAGCAGCACGGACTTTCGAGCCCTCAGCCATTGCCAAATACGCCATTAATCTTGCGCAAGCCTTCAACAAGTACTATGCCCACACGCGGATTTTGGATGAGAATGCTGAGAAGGACGCACGCCTCGCTTTGGCTTACGCCACTGGTATCGTCTTGAAAGAAAGTCTCAGACTTTTAGGGGTTGATGCGCCTGAAGAAATGTAAACTCTTCGCGATAGAAAAGGTAAAAGCATAATGATTCAGCTTATGCTATAATAAGATTATGAAGAAATTAGAACGTCAAAAGATTATTCGACAGTTAATCCAAAATCATAAAATAGAAACGCAAGAAGAACTCTCGCAACGTCTTTTAGAAAAAGGGATTACAACGACTCAAGCGACTTTATCACGAGATATTCGTGAGCTTGGGATTATTAAAAATCGTTATGAAGAAGGCAGTTTTTATACCGTTTTTGACTATGAAGGTGAACTTGAAAATACCGGTTTGATTCGCACGGCTATGAGCTTAATGGATACTATGTCAGCTTATGTCATCAGTGTGAGTCGTGCCATGTTCATCATTGTCGTTCGCACTGGTTTAGGAGAGGCGGATTTGGTCGCAGATGCTATTGATACGTCGAATCGTTCAGATGTTTTAGGGACGATTGCGGGTGCAGATACCTTGCTTATCACCTGTCAAGATGAGGCAAGTGCCGCAAACTTTGAAAGAGACATCCAAAATGCCATCCAACCACATTGATGACCCAACCGCCGATTATGAGCAATCCCTTGCGGCATTACTAACGCAAGTTTCGCAGCACCCCACAATTCTTGCCTTTCAAGCGGCTGAAAAACGCTTGAAAGCAGCTAAAGAGTTGTATGCGCTTGAAGTTGAGATGAAAGACCTAGCTCAACAAGCTGTCTTGTTTAAAAAAATAGACAAAGTCAAGGCTTATCAAGAGACCATGGCGCGTTCAAAAGTGATTGAGTCAGAGCTCAATGATACGCCCTTGATTGTGGATTACCGCCGCAAGTTGGTTGCCGCAAATGACCTCTTGCAACATCTCTTACAAACCCTAGAAACACAAATTAACGAGGAACTTTATCGTGACAACTAAAGCCGTAACATCACCTGAAAAAATCTCCCCCGGCATGCAGCAGTATCTGGATATTAAGCAAGATTATCCAGATGCTTTTTTGCTATTTCGGATGGGCGATTTCTATGAACTCTTTTATGACGATGCTATCAAAGCAGCGCAAATTCTAGAGCTTACTTTAACTTCGCGCAATAAAAACGCTGTCAATCCGATACCAATGGCAGGCGTGCCGCACCATAGTGTTCAGCAGTACATTGATATTTTGGTTGATTTGGGCTACAAAGTCGCCATTGCTGAGCAGATGGAAGACCCGAAAAAAGCGGTCGGCGTGGTCAAACGCGATGTCGTGCAGGTTGTGACGCCAGGTACTGCTGTTGATGCCCTCAACACTGGCAAGGAAAATAATTTCCTTGTCGCAATTGATAGAACTCAAACAAGTTACGCCTTCAGTTACTTGGATTTGGCAACAGGGGAGTTCTTTGTCACATCGCTATCTGATTTTGATGCCGTAGTAGATGAAATCTCTGCTCTTAAAGCACGAGAAGTGGTTGTTGGCTATGATTTGTCATCTGAGGAGGTACAACGCCCAATCCTTGAAACTCAGCTCAACGTCCTTGTCTCACAAGAATTGATAGGCTTTGACAATGCCGACTTGATTGATTATCGTTTATCTGACCTAGAAATTTCAGTGGCTTCAAAACTTTTGAATTATGTCATGACAACGCAGAAACGTCATCTGACGCATTTGCAGGCGGTCCAGCATTATGAAATCAAAGATTTCTTGCTCATGGATGCTGCTAGCAAGAAAAGTCTGGACTTACTTCAAAATGCACGGACGGGTAAAAAACACGGCAGCCTATACTGGTTACTGGATGAAACCAAGACGGCTATGGGGACTCGGATGCTGCGGTTCTGGATTGATAGGCCCTTGGTTAGTGTCTCAGCTATTCAAAAGCGTCAAACTATCATTCAGACCTTTTTGGACCACTTTTTTGAGCGCTCTGACTTGACGGAAACGCTCAAAGGGGTTTATGATATTGAGCGGTTAGCCTCGCGTGTTTCCTTTGGTAAAGCAAATCCGAAAGACTTATTGCAACTGGCTAACACGTTGTCGAATGTTCCAGCGATTAAGGGTGTGTTGACAGAGATGAAGGTTGATGTTTTGACTCAGCTCATTGAGCAATTGGACCCGATGCCTGACTTGTTTGAACTGATTACATCTGCTATTGACCCTAACGCCTCAGCTACAATTACTGAAGGTAACATCATCAAAAATGGCTTTAATACAACTTTAGATGAGTATCGTGTGATTATGCGAGATGGCACGACTTGGATTGCGGAACTTGAGGCCAAAGAGCGTGAAAACTCTGGCATTAATAATCTGAAAATTGATTACAATAAAAAAGATGGCTACTATTTCCATGTGACCAATTCAAACCGCGAGCAAGTGCCTGACCATTTCTTTCGGAAGGCAACGCTGAAAAATTCTGAGCGCTATGGTACTGAGGAGTTAGCACGTCTGGAAAGTCAGATGTTGGATGCACGTGAAAACTCTGCTAGTTTAGAGTATGACCTCTTTTTACAGGTTCGTGATCAGACCGAAACTTTCATTTCTCGCATTCAGAAATTGGCCAAAACCATTGCTGAAATAGATGTGCTACAATCATTAGCTGTCGTCGCAGAAAACAACCATTATATCCAGCCGGACATCATTAAAAATGGGCAAGAAATTCAGATTATCAATGGTCGCCATGCGGTTGTTGAAAAAGTGATGGGTGCTCAGGAATATGTGCCAAATTCGATTGAATTTGATGAGGAGACGATGATTCAGCTGATTACTGGGCCGAATATGTCAGGTAAATCGACCTATATGCGAGAGCTTGCTTTGACCGTTGTCATGACACAGATTGGCAGCTTTATCCCGGCAGAACAGGTTCAACTACCGATTTTTGATGCCATTTTCACGCGAATCGGTGCAGCGGATGACTTGATCAGTGGTCAGTCGACCTTCATGGTCGAGATGATGGAGGCTAATCACGCCATTCGTCGGGCGACCAAAAATTCGCTGATTTTATTTGACGAACTCGGTCGTGGCACGGCAACCTATGACGGCATTGCGCTGGCTCAGGCGATTGTCGAGTATATTCATGAGCATGTCGGCGCTAAAACCTTGTTTGCGACACATTATCATGAACTTGTCACGCTGGAAAATAGCCTGCAGCATTTGAAAAACGTCCATGTCGCGACGCTCGAAGCGAATGGTGAGGTGACCTTCCTCCATAAAATAGAGTCAGGACCAGCCGATAAATCTTACGGCATACATGTGGCGAAGATTGCTGGCCTGCCTAGCCCACTCTTGAAACGTGCTAAGGTGATTTTGTCAGAATTAGAAGCAGACACGCCGAAATTGCAAACTGAGACGGTCGTTCAAGAAAGACCAACTGAGATGCAGCAACTTGATTTGTTTGCAGGATCAGATGAGTTGGCAGATGCTGTCCGAAATATTGATATTATGAATTTAACGCCGATGGAAGCCATGAATCAGCTTTATGAATTGAAGAAGTTGGTGTGAAGAACACAAAATTAAAAATGTATGAAATTCGGTTTAAAAGATTGATTTCATACATTTTTTTGATTTTTGCATTAATGTCATTTCATCGTTGCCAAGGGAAAACAATTTTTATACCATTAATAATCGCAACGGCCATAATCATAACTGCTTCAAAATAGATTATGATAGCGACGAATAGTTCGGACACTGATTCAATGCCGAGAATGATATAGACAAAGCTTTCAGAAATTGCAAGTAATGCAAAAACAGTTACAAATGTTCGCCAGCCATAGGTAAAAAGTTCTTTTCCTTTTAGTGCTTTCTGAATGATAAACAAGGCTCCCAAAGTCGAAAAAACCAAGTAAGCTGTTATAAAGAGAAATTTTTGGATTGTAAAATCATCTTTAAAAATGAAAATACAGATCAAGAAGAATAAAGTTGATAATAAACAAGTAATACTCAGAGACTTAATAAGTCTAATTTTTCGATCAGTCATCGCGAATATACCACGCCCAATAACGCCCCGTAAGCTGCTCCAAAAAGCATACCATAAGGGCCATAAGGTGCGCCATAAAGGGCTCCAGACATTGCCCCCCCTACGGCATTACCAGCTTTTTTGCCTCCTCCGACTGCCTCTGACAATTCATCATCTGTTAATTCATAAAAATTTGCATTTTTAAAGTTCATATGATATTCCCCTTATTTAATTTAAAAACCGTATCTGGCAATACTGTAAACTGCTAATCCAAATTTCGCACCTAATATGGCACCGAATCCAGTTCCAAGTCCTGGCACAATACTGCCAATACTAGCCCCGACCGTTGCCCCGGCTATCGTAGCTTTACCTAAATCAGTAGCTGTTCCGCCACCTTCAACCATCATCATCTCATCTTCAGTAAGTGTTGAAAAGTTATTAAGTCCTGCTACGTTGTTTAATGTTTTGTTTGTCATATTTATAATCATTCCTTTCGCGCTCCGCACTCAGGCACAACACTGAATGAAAAAAAGTGTTGCTTCAAGTTTGGAGTTTTCTTCTATTTTTTGTTAAAATATCCTTGGAGGAGCGTAAATATACTACAAATCACGGGGAGGAGAATAAGTGCGAAACTTGTTTCGACCTTGCATATTTATAGGTGTAGCTTAGCTTTACAAGAACAACTAAATGTGTCATTGAGCACGAAAACTTATGTTTGTATATTCCACTCCGTTACACTGTCCATTCTCGCTACGCAACTAAAGTTGCTAGTCGAATGGCAAACGACTCGTTTGTAGAGAGCCTCGCAGTCAATGTCTTCGTCTCCTCTAATTTTTTAGGAGGAAAACAGCTTTGTTAAAAATCGTGTTCCCAATTTTTAGGATTGATGTTCTTAAAACTAAACATCTCCGATTTTTAACTTCACCAAATCATCTCAAGAAACGATCTGAGCCACTTAAAAGCTTACTGCTTATGAGTTCGTTTTCTTGTAAAAAACGTGTTAAAACTTAAATTTTGCAGATTATTAAATACTAAATAGTTCTAAAACAACTCAATGTTTAATAAATTATTCGATTTGCTCAGAATCACAGATTTAAGATTTTAACTTCTTAATTTTTTGGACACAATGGCGATTGTTTTTTGTGTACCCTTTTTTAGGGTGTACTGACAATATTAGTTTTTTCAAACTTTCTCCTATAATTTCCGACTAGATTCCCAATACAAGAAATCTAGTCAATTCCAAAATGTGAATTTTCATTCACTGCAACAAATAACTAAAATAATTTCTTCAACTTGAGTTTAAAGTAATTATTTCAAGCAACAGCTGGCTAGCCAGCCAGTAAACTCATTTGTTTACGTACTTAGTATATCGAAATTTCATACCCTAAAAATCAAAAAGTCAAGAACGACCTGAAATATGCCAAATATAACCAAAGTTTTGTATGAACGACATTTCCATGCCATGAATGACGGAAAGATTTGCACAAACTTTTCTTAGTTGTACTCTTGGTTAAGTGTAACGTTACAATATTTTAAGTTTTGTGGCGCTTTTTTTGTTATAATAAAGCCATGACAAAACAGGAAAAACATCAAAAGATCATCGAGTTAGATGACAATTTAGCCAATAAAATCGCAGCGGGCGAGGTGATTGAGCGGCCGGCTAGTGTGGTGAAAGAGTTACTAGAAAATGCCATTGATGCCAAGTCAACACAAATCACGGTCAAGATTGAGGAGTCTGGGCTTAAATCAATTGAAATTATTGATAATGGTGAAGGGATTGCCCACGATGAAGTGGCGCTCGCCCTCAAGCGCCATGCGACTAGCAAAATCAAAGATGTCGATGATCTCTTTCGCATTCGTACGCTTGGGTTTAGGGGCGAGGCTTTGCCTTCTATCGCTAGTGTCAGTGAGCTGACAATTAATACATCAGTAGCTGATAATGGGGATGAGAGTGGCACCTTGCTCGTCGCTAAAGGTGGTGAAATTATCCAAAATAGTCCTGCGCCCAAACGCGTCGGAACGCGGATAAAAGTTGAAAATCTCTTCTATAATACACCCGCCCGCCTCAAGTACATCAAGAGTTTGCAAGCGGAGCTTGGGCATATCACGGACATCATCAACCGCCTGAGTCTTGCGCACCCAGAAGTGGCTTTTACGCTGATTAACGACGGTCGTGAGATGATGAAAACAGCTGGGACGGGCGACTTGAAACAAGCACTGGCTGGTGTTTACGGCATTTCGACTGCAAAAAAGATGATTGCCATTTCAGCGCAAGACCTTGATTTTGAGGTAACGGGCTATGTCAGCCTGCCCGAGCTGACCCGCGCCAATCGAAATTACATCACCGTTTTGCTCAATGGTCGCTATATCAAAAACTTTCTGATTAACCGCGCGATTGTCGATGGTTACGGCTCGAAACTCATGGTGGGTCGATTTCCGATTGCGGTCATCGACATTAAAATCGATCCGTTTTTAGCCGATGTCAATGTCCATCCGACCAAGCAAGAAGTGAGAATTTCAAAAGAGCGTGAGTTGATGGGCTTGATTTCTCAAGCCATTAGTCAGGCTTTGAAGCCACAAACCTTGATTCCAGATGCACTGGAGAATTTAACCAAGCAGACCAAGCCAGTCTTTCCAACTTCAAAACCTGAGCAGACACAGTTGCCTCTGCAAAACAAATCCTTATATTATGATACGGCGCGTCAAGATTTCTACGTGAAAGAAAAAGCGGCCTTTGACAAAGTGCCAAAGACCTTATCAGAATTGGCGGCATGGGACGACGTGACAGCACAGTCTAATCCTGAGCCAGCACAGGAAGAAGTTTTGGTAACAGAAGCGGTTGCCTTAGCACCTGAAGTAGACGAGAAAGTCAATCAAACCTTCCCAGAACTCGAATTTTTAGCACAAATGCACGGCACGTATTTGTTGTGCCAGTCGCCAGAAGGGCTGTATGTCGTCGACCAGCACGCCGCACAAGAACGTGTGAAGTATGAATATTATCGCGATAAAATCGGTCAAGTCAACTATGATCAGCAACAACTTTTAGCGCCGATTTTTATCAATCTGCCGCAAAATGACTTGTTGACTGTTCTTGAGAAAAAAGACTTGCTCGCTGAAGCAGGCGTCTTTTTGGACGCTTATGGCGACAATCAGCTGATTTTACGCGAGCATCCGATTTGGATGCAAGATGATGAGATTGAGTCTGCCACTTATGAATTTATTGATTTGTTATTGGACGGGCGTGAAGTTTCGGTTAAAAAATATCGGGAAGATTTGGCGATTATGATTGCTTGTAAAAGTTCGATTAAAGCCAATATGTTTATTGATGCCGCTAGTGCGCGTGATTTGTTGCAACAGCTGGCGCAATGTGAAAATCCCTATAACTGTCCGCACGGCAGACCAGCACTTGTCGCTTTTTCAAATACAGATCTGGAGAAAATGTTCAGACGTATCCAGCAGACACATAAAGGTGGCTGGAATACCCAGTTTTAAAAATTAAAACTATCTTCAAGTCACCCCAAATTAACTTATGGCCGACGATCTTGCGAGTTGGTAGACACACAAAGGTGGCTGGAACACCTAGTTTTAACTTATAGATGATAGAAGGAAATTATGTACGAATATCTTAAAGGCACCTTGGTCAAAATTACACCGACCTACATTGTGCTTGACGTTTCAGGCATTGGCTATCTACTCCATGTCGCCAACCCTTATGTTTTTTCAAATCTCGTGAATGCCGACATCAAAGTCTACGTTCACCAAGTCATCCGCGATGACGCCCACACGCTTTACGGTTTTACCGACGAAACAGAAAAACGTTTGTTTTTGCAACTGATTTCTGTTTCAGGTATTGGCCCCAAATCTGCACTTGCCATTATCGCAGCCGACGATAACATCGGGCTCGTCACCGCCATTGACAGTGGTGACATCAAATACCTGACTAAGTTTCCCGGCGTTGGCAAAAAAACTGCCAGCCAAATGGTGCTAGACCTCGAAGGTAAGTTTGAAAATGTTACAGCAAATGTCGCAACACCACAGCTTCCAGCAAGTACAGAGTTGGACGATGCTTTAGAAGCCTTAGTCGCCTTGGGCTACAAAGCGACAGAACTCAAGAAAGTCCAAAAAAAGCTCGAAGGCACACAAGATACGACCGAAGGCTATATCAAAACAGCTTTGAAATTGATGATGAAATGACTAATCGCAAGATTGTTTTTTGTTCAGTTAAATACGAGATGAACTTCAAAAATCATCGTAAATGCCTGTTTTTTTGATACAATAAAGATATGGAAAATGACAAATTAACATCAGGAGAGTTACAGGACTACGAGCTGGAACAAGACGAGAACTTAGTTGAACGAACCCTGAGACCGCAATATCTCAACCAATACATCGGTCAGGATAAAATTAAAGAACAGCTAGATATTTTCATCAAGGCTGCCAAAATGCGTGAGGAATCATTGGACCATGTCTTACTCTTTGGCCCACCGGGATTGGGTAAGACGACCATGGCATTCGTCATCGCAAATGAACTCGGCGTCAATATTAAACAGACCTCTGGTCCCGCTATCGAAAAAGCGGGCGATTTGGTTGCGATTTTGAATGAGCTAGAAGCTGGTGATGTCCTCTTCATTGACGAAATTCACCGCCTGCCCATGTCTGTCGAGGAGGTGCTCTACAGTGCCATGGAAGATTTCTACATTGACATTATGATTGGCGGATCGGATAGCTCTCGCAGTATCCATTTGGAGTTGCCACCTTTCACTTTAATCGGTGCAACGACTCGCGCAGGCATGCTCTCAAATCCCTTGCGGGCGCGTTTTGGAATCAATGCCCACATGGCCTATTATGATCTTGAAGATTTGACAGAAATTATCGAGCGTACCGCCGATATCTTTGAGGTGGACATTACAGGTGATGGCGCCTTTGAAATGGCGCGTCGGAGCCGTGGGACACCGCGTATCGCCAACCGCCTGCTCAAGCGCGTGCGAGATTATGCGCAGATTAAGGGGACAGGCTTGATCGACGATAGCATCACTCGCCAAGCCCTGACCATGCTGGACGTGGACGCTTCAGGTCTTGATTATGTCGACCAAAAAATTCTTAAAACGATGATCGAGATGTACAATGGTGGCCCAGTCGGTCTAGGGACGCTTGCGGTTAATATATCGGAAGAACGCGAAACGCTGGAAGATATGTACGAGCCTTATTTGATTCAGTCTGGCTTTTTGGTTCGGACGCGTCAAGGACGCTGTGCAACTGCCAAGGCCTACGAACATTTTGGCTACGAGTATAAAGGAGACTGAGTGATGACCTTTAATCTGATACCGTTAGAAAAATTTGAAAAACTTGATATTTCCAGTTTAAACGTATTAGATGTTAGGCCGCGTGAGCAGTTTGAGAGTTTTCATATTCCGACAGCCATCAACATTCCGATTGATGATGTCGAGGATGGCAAATTTGAGTTAGATGCTGCTAAATCTTATTATGTCATCTGTCGGACGACCAACAAAGCCTATCGTGCCAGTCATATTTTTGAAGATGCCGGCTTTAATATTCAAATGGTTGCACCCGGCATGATTGATTATCAGGGTGGAATCATCCGAAATAATGACGATTATTAAGCTGGGAAAATAACATCAAAAAACGGTTAATGCGAGATGTGAATTTTCCTCACATTAGTCGTTGACTTTTCTGACAAGTCTTTATATAATGGGAAGGTAAGGGGAGGTGTCTATTAGTGAAAGAACGTGAGCTAAGACGATCAATGGCTGTTTTTCCAATTGGCACAGTCATGCAGTTGACGGATTTGACAGCGCGTCAAATTCGTTATTATGAAGATCAAGGTTTGATTTTCCCAGCGAGAAATGACGGCAATCGTCGCATGTACTCGCTGAACGATATGGATGTCCTGCTTGAAATTAAGGACTACCTCAATGACGGCTTAAATATTGCGGGCATTAAGCGTGTCTATGAACAGAGCAAGGAAGAGTTGGCTAAAGTCAAAAGCCAGTCCATTTCTGATGCTGAGGTACGCAAAATCTTGGAACAAGAAATTATGCAACAATCAAGATTTAATAAGCCTAATACCAACTTGAGATAATGCCCTCGGCAATTAAAAAATAGGCGTGTTCAGCACGCCTTTCGTACATATTAAAGGAGCCACTTAACATGACCATTACACCAGCAGACATTCGAAGAGAAGTCAAAGAAAAAAATGTTACCTTCCTGCGTCTGATGTTTACAGACATTTTAGGCACGCTTAAAAATGTCGAAGTACCCGCGACAGAAGAACAGCTAGCTAAAATTTTGAACAATAAAATGATGTTCGACGGTTCTTCTATTGAAGGTTTTGTCCGCATTAACGAATCAGATATGTATCTCTATCCTGACCTTGATACTTGGATTATCTTCCCTTGGGGAGATGAAAATGGTAAGGTCGCAGGTTTGATTTGTGATGTCTACAATCCTGACGGCACACCATTTGCAGGGGATCCTCGAGGTAACCTCAAACGTGCCTTGACCCACATGGAAGCAACTGGTTTCAAGTCATTCAACCTGGGTCCTGAGCCTGAATTTTTCCTGTTCAAACTGGATGAAAAAGGCAATCCGACCCTTGAAGTCAATGATCAAGGTGGCTATTTTGACCTCGCACCGACTGATACTGCGGACAATACCCGCCGTGAAATCGTGAATGTTCTAACTGACCTTGGTTTCGAAGTTGAGGCCAGTCACCATGAGGTGGCCGTTGGTCAGCACGAAATCGACTTCAAGTACACCAATGTCCTCGAGGCCTGTGATAACATTCAAATTTTCAAACTGGTTGTCAAAACCATTGCCCGCGAACACGGTCTCTATGCGACTTTCATGGCCAAACCAAAATTTGGTATCAATGGCAGTGGCATGCATTGTAATATGTCCCTTTTTGACCAAGAAGGTAACAATGCCTTTTACGATCCAAAAGGCGATTTGGAGTTATCAGAGACTGCTTACCATTTCTTGGGTGGTATCTTAGACCATGCTTATAATTTTACCGCCATTACCAATCCGACGGTGAATTCTTATAAACGACTTGTCCCTGGCTATGAAGCCCCTGTTTATATCGCTTGGGCAGGCCGCAATCGTTCGCCACTTGTTCGAGTCCCTGCATCACGTGGTAAGGGCACACGGCTTGAGTTACGGGCAGTTGATCCGACAGCCAATCCTTACTTGGCATTAGCTGTTTTGTTAGAATGTGGTCTGGACGGAATTGAGCGGAAACTTGAAGCACCAGCCCCAGTCGAAAATAATATCTATATGATGTCAGGTGATGAGCGCAAAGCAGTCGGGATCACAGATCTGCCGTCAACCTTGCACAATGCGGTCAAAGCTCTGCGTGAAGATGATGTGGTGAAAGCTGCTTTAGGGGAACACATTTACACTAACTTTGTGGAAACCAAAAAAGTAGAGTGGGCGTCTTATGCCCAGTTCGTCTCGCAATGGGAGATTGATAATTATCTTTATCTCTATTAAAATAGACCGAAAGACACCGGTACTCATCGATTGAGAATTGGTGTTTTTTTTATAAGCGATTAAAAATTAACGCTATGCGCAATTAAACAAATAAACCGAACATTTTTTGGCTATTTTCCGTCATTTCTCCGTTGCCAAGTCTTGACGTACACCTGTACGCCAGCACCTTGTCGCCTCTGGCATTGAAGTTATCGCTTTAGCGATTTACGGAAAAGCTATGGGCAACGTGAGGTTGGGACAAAAGTCCTCCAAAAAGTAGGCTATGAACGATTTCCGTGCTAATTGAAATGTTCATAGCTTATTTTGTGTGAATTTGGTATTCTTTTGTCAAAACAATACGAAATTAGCAAGAAAAGCGCTGCTACCCTTGAAAAAATCAAGAACCTGTGAAAAGTCGAAAATTAGTATCATTTAGTCTATTCATTTTTGAAGCCTTTTGTCCCAACCTCGTTGATCTTATTGACAGAAAATATCTCAAAAATGTCACTCGCTTTCTTTACTAAAATGCGTATAGTAAAAAGAAAATTCAAAAAATTACAACTATTGTTGCATTCAATTCAAAAATAATGTATAATGATGGTGTTAGAAGTTATAACATATAAAATGTCAGGAGAATTTAACGATGGAGAAAGTCAATATTCCGGAAATCTTTGCTGAAGATGTTTTCACGGATGCGGTCATGCAGCAACGTTTGCCAAAGAGCATTTACAAACAATTTAAAAAATCAATTGAAGAAGGCAAAGATCTTGATCTTGCGACAGCAGATGTCATCGCAAATGAGATTAGAGAATGGGCGATTAGCAAAGGTGCGACTCACTTTGCGCATTTGTTCCAACCGTTGACAGGTGTTACAGCTGAAAAACAAGATTCCTTTATCACAGCACCTAAAGCAGATGGTAGTGTCTTGACTGCCTTTTCTGGAAAAGAGTTGATTAAAGGGGAACCTGATGGGTCATCATTCCCATCAGGCGGTTTGCGTGCGACATTTGAAGCGCGTGGCTACACAGTTTGGGATACGACTTCTCCAGTGTTCGTTCGCCATGATGCGGCGGGTACAACCCTTTTGATTCCAACGGCATTTTATTCTTATAACGGCGAAGCATTGGACCAAAAAGCGCCCCTGCTCCGTTCTATGCAAGTTATTTCTGATTCATCTATTAAATTACTTCGCCTTTTTGGCAATACGACTGCTACTCGTGTGGCACCCTCCGTTGGTGCTGAGCAAGAGTATTTCTTAGTCGACGAAGCGACTTTCTTAAAACGTAAAGATTTGATTTACGCTGGCCGTACTTTGTTTGGTGCTGCTGCGCCTAAGGGGCAAGAATTGGATGACCATTATTTTGGGACAATTCGTCAACGTGTGGCTGGCTTTATGAAAGATGTCAATGAAGAACTTTGGAAAGCTGGCGTGACATCAAAAACACAGCATAACGAAGTAGCTCCAGCCCAACACGAAATTGCGCCAATTTATGCCAATGCCAATGTTGCCGTTGACCAAAACCAAGTGGTCATGCAAACCTTGAAGCGCATTGCTTGTCGTCATGACATGAAGTGTCTCTTGCACGAAAAACCATTTGCCGGTGTCAATGGTTCTGGTAAACATAACAACTGGTCACTTGTGACGGATAAGGGCGAGAACTTGCTTGAACCGGGCTCACGACCACATGAAAATAAACAGTTCTTGTTAGTTCTTGCGTGTATCATTAAAGCAGTGGATAAATACGCTGGCTTGCTCCGTGAATCAGCTGCTGACCCGGGTAATGACCATCGTTTAGGTGCTAATGAAGCGCCGCCAGCTATCATCTCAATCTTCCTTGGTTCACAATTAGAGGATATCATAGATCAATACGTGGCGAGTGGGACAGCTGCAACCTCTATTAAGGGTGGTGTGTTGGCGACTGGTTCGGCAGCCCTTCGTGATATCTCTAAAGATGCGACTGACCGTAATCGAACTTCGCCATTTGCCTTCACAGGGAATAAGTTTGAGTTCCGTATGGTTGGCTCACGTGATTCAATTGCGTCACCAAATATTGTCTTGAATACGATTGTTGCAGAAGCCTTTGACGATGCGTCAGAACGTTTGGCGAACGCAGAAGACTTTGATGCAGCAGTTGATGCTTTGATTGCAGAATACGCCAAAGCACACAAACGGATCATCTTCAATGGCGACGGTTACTCTGATGAGTGGGTTGTTGAGGCTGAAAAACGTGGCTTGCCAAATCTGAAAACAATGGTAGATGCAACTGAAGTTTTGGGAGATGCTGATGTTATCGCGTTATTTAACAAGTATGGTGTCTTGTCACCAACAGAATTAAAAGCGCGTGAAGAAGTTAAATACGAAAATTATGGTAAAGTTATCAACATCGAAGCACTTACCATGATTGATATGGCGACTAAACAAATCATCCCTGCTGTCATCAAATATACGAAATCATTGGCAGATACCGTCCTTGCCGTTAAAGCAGCTGGCTGTGATGCAGCTGTTCAAGCAGGTATCTTGACAGAAGTATCTGAGTTGTTGAAAGAAACTAAAGCAGCGCTTTCTAAACTTGAGAAAGTCGCAGCAGAAGCGGCACAACAAGAAGAAGGCAAAGTACAAGCTCGTTTTTACAATGAAGTTGTCTTTAAAGCTATGGGTGCCCTTCGTGCCCCAGTCGACAAATTAGAAATGATTGTTGACAAAGAAGCATGGCCAATGCCATCTTATGGCGACTTGTTGTTTGAAGTTTAAGCAAGGTATCAAATAAAAGGATTTCAGAAGTTTAAACTTTTGAAATCCTTTTGGTTTGGAGAATTGAAATGAAAATTAATCATTTGGCATTGTGGACACGGAACTTAGAGGCGATGCGTGACTTTTACATCACTTATTTTGGCGCTAAAAGCAATGTCCTTTATCATAACAAGAAAACTGAGTTTAAGTCCTATTTTCTTAGTTTTGATGATGAGACGCGTTTAGAGCTTATGACGCGTCCAGATATCGCAGAAAGAAAAGCAAAAGATGACTTTGGTTATGCCCACCTAACCATGTCAGTAGGCACAAAAGAGCAGGTAGATAATTTAACAAATCGCCTAGCTCGAGAAGGTTTTGAGGTCGTCGGACGACCACGTACAACTGGTGATGGTTACTATGAATCTGTCGTCCTAGATCCTGATGGTAATCGGTTAGAAATTACGGTATAAATAACAGCAACGAGATGAGTTTTGAATCACGTATTCAAAACTTTTTTAGTGTCAACTTGTAAGTGCATAATTATTAGAAAAATTCGAAAAAGATTGACATATTCTACATAATTTGCTACAATTTTAAGTTGTTGTTAGTCAATAGCAAAAGATAAATTTTACAAAAAAACTTAGTTATATTAATTGTGTTGGATTAATAAACGGTATAAAATGGAAAATTGGAGAAAAATGGAATTAATTAAATTAATCGGTATTTTAATTATTGTTGCTGGCTTTATTTTGAAATTTGATACGATTGCTGTTGTTTTATTGTCTGCCCTTGTGACAGCGCTTGTTTCAGATATTTCATTCACAGCCTTTTTAGGTATTTTAGGAGAAGCTTTTGTTAATAACCGCATGGTAACCTTGTTTTTGCTGACGTTACCCATGATTGGTTTGTCAGAACGATTCGGTTTGCGTCAAGTTGCTGTTGTGATTATTGAGAAAATCAAAAGTTTAACACCCGGGCGTTTCTTGATTATTTATCTGTTCATTCGTGAAATTGCAGGTTTGTTCTCAATTCGAATTCAAGGTCAAACACAATTTATTCGACCAATTGTTAATCCAATGGCGCAAGCAGCTGCGGAGAATAAATACGGTAAATTAAGTGAAAAAGATCAAGAAAAAATAAAAGCACGTTCAGCAGCAACGGAAAATTTTGGGAATTTCTTTGCACAAAATACATTTATTGCAGCATCAGGTGTCCTTTTAATCGTAGGGACAATGGATTCGCTTGGTTATAAGGTATCAGCGGGTTCAGTTTCAAAGGCATCTATCCCAATTGCGATTATTATCTTAGTGGTTGTCGCTTTATATAATTTACTGTTCGATAGAAAAATGGTAAATAAATACAAAGACAAAGGAGGGCAAAAATAATGAGTCCAAAATTAGTAGAACACTTAACAGCGCAAGCGCCCAATGTTTTAGAATTTTTCTATATTTTAGTCGGGTTATTGATTATTGTGACTGCAGTTCGTGTCTTTCTTGAAAAGTCCAATTCAGCACGTTTGGGCACATCCGTATTTTGGTTATTATTAGGGATTGTCTTTGCTTTTGGTGGTCGAATCCCCAAAGAAGTAGATGGTGCGCTTCTTTTGATTATGGGGTTGCTAACCTTATTCAAGCAAGTTAAATTGGGTAAAGTTGCGATTGTTGATGAAAAAGTATCAGGAACATCAGCTCAAAAAATCGGGGGACTTATTTTTATCCCATGTATCTCATTGGCTTTTTTTGCAGTAGTCGTTGCTCAAGTTGCACCATTTGGTCCTGCATCAGGTCAAATTGGTATCGGAATTGCTGCTATCCTGTCGTTGCTTGTTGCTATCATTTTGACCAAGGCCAGTGTGAAAACGGTTTTTGGTGACACGGATAGAATGCTCCAACAAGTTGGTGTAACGGGTATCTTGCCGCAGTTACTTGCTGCGCTAGGTGTTGTCTTTACTGCTGCAGGTGTTGGAGATGTGATTTCTAAAGCCATCTCAGGATTTGTACCGGAAGGCAACCGTTTAGTTGGTGTGATTGCCTATGTCTTGGGCATGGTTATTTTTACAATGATTATGGGCAATGGCTTTGCAGCTTTTACTGTCATCACAGCTGGAATCGGTGTTCCTTTCGTCATTGCGCAAGGTGCTGACCCAGTTATCGCAGGTGCTTTAGCAATGACAGCAGGTTTCTGTGGGACATTATTAACACCAATGGCTGCCAATTTTAACGCGCTTCCTGTTGCTTTGTTAGAAATGAAAGATGAAAATGGTGTCATCAAAGCACAAGCGCCGATTGCTTTTGTCATGATAGTTGTGCATATTGTTTTGATGTATGTTTGGGCCTTTTAATAGCAGTCCGTGCGTTTTGTTTGCTATTTAAATTTTGAAGGTATAAACTTAAAGATAGCATTAAAAACTAAATTTAAAAATAGAGGGGTGATGTTATGAAAATCTTAGTAACAGGTTTTGAACCATTTGGTGGTAGTACCATTAATCCTGCTTTGGAAGCAGTTAAGCAATTACCAGATGACATTAAAGGCAGTCAAATCATTAAATTAGAGATTCCAACGGTTTTTGGTAAATCTGCTGAAACTGTCAAAAAAGCGATTATTGCTCATCAGCCAGATGTCGTGTTAAATGTCGGACAGGCAGGTGGTCGGTTTGGTATCACGCCAGAACGTCTAGCTATTAATGTTGATGATGCGAGGATTCCTGATAATGAAGGAAATCAGCCCATTGATGTTCCAATTCAAGCTGATGGTGCAACAGCCTATTTGACGCAATTACCGATTAAAGCCATGATGACTAAAATCAAGGCAGCAGGCATACCAAGTAGTGTTTCAAATACTGCGGGAACTTTTGTGTGTAATCATGTGATGTACCAAGTGCAGTATATGATTGATAAGGCATTCCCCGATATATCAGCTGGTTTTATCCATGTTCCCTATATCCCTGAACAAGTGGTAGATATCGCCAATCAGCCTGCTATGAGTTTAGCAGACATCACAGCGGGATTGACTGCAGCGATTGAAGCTATCGTGGCTTATGCCGGTAAATCAGATTTGTCAGCTATTGGTGGTGAAATTCAGTAAGTCTATCTGAGATTTTGTCTTGTTTTTGTTCAGTCTTAATAAATTATCCTTTCTGATAGGTTGTGGTGTTTAGGAACCCCGATCTATCAGAAAGGATTTTTTTAGATAGGATAAACGAGTAGGTTATAGTTTATGAATAAAAAACGACGTAATTCAAATGTTTTAGATATAAAAACCAATCAAAATAGACGTGTTGTCAGTTTGTTGAGGGAAAATGACCATATCAAGTCGATTTATTTGTTTTTGAAATTGATAAAATAACAAATAAATACATCATATTACTTGATTGATAACAAAAATGTGGTATTATAGTGGTAGAGACATATCCAGTCATTTACTTTTTTGGTGTGAGTAGACTATAAAACTTTGCTTAGATATGAGGAAACGATGGAGTGGCTTTTGAATAACGAGTATCAGCAACTGTTTAGTTTGCAAGTTGACAGGGGCTGAAAGCTCATAAAAATAACGCGAAAATAAAATGCAATTTAAGAAAGCAAAGGTAATAAGTATGTCAAAATGTAAAAAAGAATCTGTAGAAAAAAAGTATCATTTGGAACTGGCAATAGTGTCCTTCTTGTCATTACTGCCAATCATGGCAGTTGTCGCAAAAGGTCTCATTCTGACATTTGGTAACTGAGATACCCAGAATTTTCGCTTGGTGCAACTGAGAACCCTTTAAAAAGACTGTAAACTTTGCCCATAAATCTGGGTGAAGTTTACAGTCTTTTGTCTGTTTTTAGTCTTGTTTTTTATTCTGAACCATGTTCTGAAGCATATTTTGAGCGGTATAGATGGATTTGTTGAAGTTGAGCATGTAGCTGACGATGATGACTAGCATCAGATATGGCATGAGCGCATAGCCAAAGACTTCGCAGCCAATCAGAATGGGTGCCCAAAAGGTGTTGGTGGCTGAAGCGAAAACCGCAGCATAGCCAAGTGCAGCAACGAAGGTCACGGGCAAGCCGAGTGCGACGGCAAGCGTGACGCCAAGTGTTGCACCGATAGCAAATAAGGGCGTCACTTCACCACCCTGAAAACCGACCGCAAGTGTCAGGATGGTTAGCAACAATTTAAGGACAAAATCCCAAGCAAATATCAGATTACCACCAAAAGCTGCTGTAATCAAGTTAGTGCCAAGACCTGAGTAGCGCCCATGTCCGAGCATAGTGAAGAGAAGCGAGAGGATAACGCCGCAAGCGGCAATTTTAACGTAAGGATTTGGTAATAAAATCGTCAAGCGAGATTTGGCAAATGTTAAGAGCCAAGCGAATGCAAAACCTGTGAGACCAAAAATCGTCCCCATGAAAATCAATTTAGCAATGAGACTGGTATCAAGAGCGGGCAGTTTGGTCACTGCAAATGAAAATTTTTCAAGTCCCAGAAAATGCGAGGTTTGTGCTGCGACAGTACTAGCAATGAGGGCTGGTACAATCGCCCGATAATAGATAGCACCTGCAATCAGCGCCTCAAGTGCAAATAATGTTGCTGCAAAAGGTGTTTGGAAGAGTCCGCCGAAACCAGCAGCCATCCCAATCATCACGATAATATGACGATTCTTAACCTTAAAGACATCCCCTAGAAAATTGGCAAAGGTTGCCCCGATTTGAACGGCGACACCTTCGCGCCCAGCAGAGCCACCAAATAGATGCGTCAGCCAAGTCGACATTATGGCAAGGGGGATGAGACGCTTAGGGATGACCTCATCTGACTGATGACCAACACTGAAAATTAAGCCCATACCACGACTAGCTGTCCTGCCAAATCGGTTATACAAAAAAGCAATCAACACCCCGATTAAGGATAAAAAAGGAATTAGATTGTTAAAATGTTGTAATCGAAAATTTGTCGCGCCAATCAAAACGCGCCCGAATAGGGCATCTAGTGCGCCGACAACTAGTCCGATGATGACTGCCAAGCCAGACCAAATGACGATATTGCGATAATAACTTTTCAATCTTCCAACACTTTCTCTTGATAAGCGCGTGAATTTTTCAAAATATCTTTGAAGGTGTTGACTACCGCCTCTGTATAATCAGGATTTTCAACTTGACTTGCCACGCAATCTAAAATCATGAGCTCACGTGTATTATCCAACACTCGACCACCGGTCATTTTTTTAAAGGTCGCCACTTGTGAAACTAAAGACATCCGCTCTTCCAAAAGCTGGACGATTTGGGCATCTAGGGTATCAATATCTGTGCGAATGTCATCAAGGTTCATGTTTATCTCCAAAATTTGCTATAATAGTTATATTATAGCAAAAAAATAGGTGAAAAAAATGACGAAAACAGAAAAGTACGACTTAGCGCTCCGACAAATCGATGCCCTACTTGATGAAACGGGCAATGTTTTATCCAATCTCAGTAATGCCAGTGCTTTATTGCGGGGTATTTTACCGCGTTCAATCTTTGTCGGCTTTTATCTGTTTGATGGTGAAAAACTTGTTTTAGGACCTTTTCAAGGTGGTGTCTCCTGTGTCAATATTGCCTTAGGTCAAGGTGTGTGTGGTCAGGCTGCTGAAGAAGCACAGACGATGATTGTAGCAGATGTCACGCAGCATCAAAATTATATCGCCTGTGATTCGGCAGCACGGTCTGAAATCGTTGTGCCCATGTTTAAAAATGGGGCACTCGTCGGTGTGTTAGATTTAGATTCAGCTATCGTTGCTGACTATGATCAGCTGGATCAAGCTTTCTTAGAACAATTTACCGAGATTTTAATTCAGAAAACAGACTGGCAGTTTAGTCAGTTCACCCTAAAAAATGAGGCAGCCAAATGAGTTATCAAGCCCTATATCGCAAATATCGCAGTCAACGCTTCGACGAAATGGTCGGGCAGGAAGTGGTGGCGAGAACCCTGAAAAATGCCATTATCACGGAGCAGATTTCCCACGCCTATCTTTTTTCAGGGCCTAGAGGAACGGGGAAAACGTCTGCCGCGAAAATTTTTGCTAAGGCGATTAACTGTCCTAATCAAACTGACGGCGAGCCTTGTAATACTTGTGAGATTTGTCAAGCGGTAACCAATGGCTCGCTAGAAGATGTGATTGAACTGGATGCGGCATCCAACAACGGTGTGGATGAAATCCGTGACATTCGGGATAAGTCGACCTACGCCTCGTCTCGTGCCAAGTACAAGGTCTATATCATTGATGAGGTGCATATGCTGACGACGGGGGCTTTCAACGCCCTCCTGAAGACACTGGAAGAGCCGACGGAAAATGTTGTCTTTGTTTTGGCGACGACCGAGATTCAAAAAATTCCAGCGACGATTTTATCGCGCGTGCAGCGCTTTGCCTTTCGCGCCATTACCAGCCACGACATCACTCAGCATTTGTCAGAAGTGCTGACGGCAGAAGGTGTGACATTCGATGAAGACGCCGTTGCCTTGATTGCTAATGCTGCCGACGGCGGGATGCGCGATGCCCTCTCGACCCTTGACCAAGCCCTGAGTTTCGCAGAAAACGGCTTGACACTGGACGTCGCTCTTTTGGTGACCGGTGCCATTTCTAAGCAAGCTCTAGATGCGTATATTTCGGCGATTGCTGACCAGCAGGTCGAGAACGCATTAAAACAACTCGATACCATCTTCGCTGACGGCAAGAACATGATTCGCTTCACCGAAGATTTGATGGCGCATTTCCGAGATATGCTGCTAGCTGACACACATACGGTAAATGTAGACAAGGCTCAAATTTTTGCCTGGATTGAGATTGCAACGGAGACTTTGCAGACACTGAAAAATACGACGCAGGAAAAAATTGCAGCTGATGTGATGACCATGAGGCTGTCAGAAACCCTCAAAACCGCTGACTATTCACAAATGATTACTGACCTCCAACGGCAAGTGACAGAGCTGACAAGCCAGCTCCAATCTGGTCAGTTTCAGTCTTCGAAAGCCGTTCAGCAACCATTGCCAGAGAAAAAAGCCGCACCTAAAACTGCCGGCAACTATTTCAGTAAAGACTTCGTTTTCAAGGCGTTATCTGAAGCGACAAATGAGGCGCGGATTGCTGTTCAAGACGCTTGGGAAGAAGTTATCAACTCCTTTGACAGTGGCTTTGGCAAGTCCATGTTACAGAATACCTCAGCCGTTGCGGCATCTCAACAATTCGTCGTTGTGACCTTCAAGAGCGAATTTACCGCTCAAAAAGCCATGCAAAATCATGACTTGCAAGTCCAGTTCGGCAATTTTATGTCCAACATCGTCGGTTTTGCTCCGGAAATTATCGCACTGACTGACGATGATTGGTTATCAATCCGAACAGAATACGCCCAGCTCCGCCCAGGTGGCGATAACACACCACAAGCTGAGACAGCACCAGAAAAAAATGGTGTTGTTGATCAAGCACAAGCCTTATTTGGTGATGTTGTTGAGGTGATTGAGGATTGAGAAAAAACAAAATGAAATTAACATTGAATAATTATGAAGATGAAATCTGCGAGAGCGGATTTTTTTGTCGCCAAATAATGGGAAAGCTTGTTCTATTTTCATGTAAGTATTTTATAATTTGATATTCTTAACAAACCCAATAATACCAACGATTCAGAGAACAAAGAAATTTGTTCTCTTTTTGTATGCTGAATAATTTATGGGAGGTTTCAAAATGAACTGGGTCAAA
>NZ_BAAGGP010000010.1:0-48862 GCF_054658615.1 Pseudolactococcus yaeyamensis | reverse complement strand
ACGTTTTTCGTTATCAATGACTTTTTCAGATTATTTGGCACAGTTGTTTTCAATGTGAGAGCTGTTATTTTTAAAAACACGCTTCCTATTTTGAGATTGGGAGAGAGAGAGTCATGCGTTTGTCGTGCTGCTCAGTATTTTTTCTTGAAATATCTGTAAAATAGTGGTAATATAAGGTAGTAAGAAAAAATGCCCAATAGGTGTGTTTAAAATTAAAGGAGACAAAAATGTCAATTATTACTGATGTTTACGCTCGCGAAGTCCTCGACTCACGCGGTAACCCAACAATCGAAGTAGAAGTTTACACTGAATCAGGTGCATTCGGTCGTGGCATGGTACCTTCAGGTGCTTCTACTGGTGAACACGAAGCTGTTGAGCTTCGTGATGGTGACAAATCTCGTTACCTTGGTAAAGGCGTACAAAAAGCTGTTGACAACGTAAACAACGTTATCGCTGAAGCTATCATTGGTTACGATGTTCGTGACCAACAAGCTATTGACCGTGCGATGATCGCTTTGGACGGCACACCTACTAAAGGTAAATTAGGCGCTAACGCTATTCTTGGTGTGTCTATCGCTGCTGCTCGTGCTGCTGCTGACTTCCTTGAAGTGCCACTTTACCACTACCTTGGCGGTTTCAATACGAAAGTATTGCCAACGCCTATGATGAACATCATCAATGGTGGTTCACATGCTGACAACTCTATTGACTTCCAAGAATTCATGATTATGCCAATTGGTGCGCCTACTTTCAAAGAAGCGCTCCGTTATGGTGCAGAAGTATTCCACGCTTTGGCTTCAATCCTTAAAGCCAAAGGTTACTCTACTGCCGTTGGTGATGAAGGTGGTTTCGCACCTAACTTGAAATCAAACGATGAAGGTTTCGAAGTGATCATTGAAGCCATCGAAAAAGCTGGTTATGTCCCAGGTAAAGATATCGTACTTGCGATGGATGCTGCATCTTCTGAATTCTACAACAAAGAAAAAGGTGTTTACGAATTCGGTAAATTGGCTAACAAACCAGAAGAAGAGTGGGAACTTAAAACTGAGAAAGACATGATTGCTTACTACGAAGAACTCGTAGCTAAATTCCCAATCATCTCTATCGAAGATGGTCTTGACGAAAACGACTGGGAAGGTTGGAAAGAATTTACTAAAGTACTTGGTAAGAAAATCCAACTCGTTGGTGACGACTTCTTCGTTACAAACACTGACTATCTCAAACGTGGTATCGCTGAAGGTGCTTCAAACTCAATCCTGATCAAAGTTAACCAAATCGGTACTTTGACTGAAACTTTTGAAGCCATCGAAATGGCTAAAGAAGCTGGTTTCACTGCTGTTGTCTCTCACCGTTCAGGTGAAACTGAAGATTCTACAATCTCAGACATCGCTGTTGCAACTAACGCTGGTCAAATCAAAACTGGTTCATTGTCGCGTACTGACCGTATTGCGAAATACAACCAATTACTTCGTATCGAAGATCAATTGGGTGAAGTTGCGATTTACAAAGGCCTTGACTCGTTCTACAACATCAAAGATAAATCTCGTTTCTAATCAGTTATTCTGATGTCAGAGACTTGACAAATAGAAGAGAACCTTTGAAGCTACTGAAAAAGTCAGAGGTTCAGGACTCAAAATAAAGTAAAAAAAGAATTTTACGCAAGATACTGCCTAAAATTCTTTTTTTGTTCACTCCCCCACTTCTATTTCCCTCAGTCTTTTACTTCACTTTCAACTTTTAAGGTCAAAATTCACTTCAAATTGACTAGAAATAGGATCGTCGCTCCTTGAATGTCCATGCCAAAAAATCCCTTGGACTGGGCTATTCCATAGCCATGACGATTTTTGAGTTCGGCGTGCTTTGCCTCAATCTCATAACGATGTTTCATTTTAGCTTTGAAAAGCTCTGTCTCTTGAAAGTCTTTTTGATTTTGGTGAGTCTGAGACAAAATAGAAACACTATAAGTCTTACTTTTCGCTTTCCTTTTATAACAGTTTTCGCTAAGCGGACAAACTTTACATTTCTCTATGTCAAAATAATAAGTTTCAACTTGATTGGCTTTCTGTTTTTTCTTTCCGCCATCTTTATTGTACCCAAAATGTTTTCTGGGTTGACCCTCGGAGATAATAGGGTTGAGCTTGGCATAAAGAGGAAATTCCTTTTTATTAAAATACTCAAGATTTGCCTTTGTTCCATAAGCCATATCTCCCGTGTTTTTCCTCAAGTAAGTTACGGCACTCGTTGATTTTCCCGAGTGAAAATGTCGGCTCGAAATCAATGATTTCAAGTAATTGATGTGTGTATCTTTTTCTTCGTCAAGGTCTGAGCAAGTAGATTTAGCTGGGAATTGTGCTTTCATTTCAGTTTTAACCTGATAGACCGCTTTGCGGAGCTGCTTGGAACTCTCTCATAAAATTTATACTGGCGATTTTTGATTAAAGCGAGATTGTGTATGGGTCGCATCCACTATAAAGGTCTTGCTTTTTACGACTTTTTCACGAATCGCAATTTCAACAGATTTCCCTACCAACAAGTCAAGAAAATTTTTATCTTGGAGGCGAAGACGACGAAACTTCGTTAAAGTGGAGCTATCAATGACGTTAGCTTCGGGCGCAAGGTCTAGGAAAAATTTGAAAGATAAATCAGAAAAAGCCTGTTTGACTAAATCACGGTCAGACAGTCGGTACATTTGCTTGAGAAGTAGCCATTTAAACATCTGGACAGGGTCAATTGCCGTGCGACCGTAGGGGGACAATCGTACGTATCCTTGAGTTCCTCATAGATGAATTGAAAAGCATCTAAGGCTTTCAATTGGCGCAGTTCATGGTTTGGAGGCACCAAAATATCATAAAGTCCAGCATAAGGACTGAGAAGCAATTCTTCTTGACAGTTTATCATAACCCTAATTATAAATAAAAACGAGATCTTTCGCTCGTTTTCCAGCAGCTTCCTTTTTATGAGGTTCTTTTTTGTGAACTTGGGTCAGTTACAGAGAAATAAACAAAAAAACACCTGATGGATTAGCCAAATGCTAAACAGTCAGGTGTTTTCAAGTCATTATTTAGCGCGAAGTGCAGCCATTGTGATGTAGTTGTAAGGTTGGTTGAAATGTGGCAAGAAGAAGATGTCCAATAGTTTCAATTTATCAATGGTCACGTGCTCTTGGATGGCTAAGCTGAACATATGGATATTAGCTGAAATATCTTCAGTTGAGGCAAGTTGTGCACCAACGATACGACGTGATGATTTTTCGTAGACAATACGGATTTTAACTGGTGCATTTTCTTTGATGAAACCAGGTTTTTGTAAGTCTTCAAAGTCAGTGTAGTCAACATCAATTTCAGCTTTTTTAGCAGCAGCAACAGAAAGACCTGTTGACACCATGTTATAGCCGAAGATTGAGATGCCGTTACTGCCTTGTACGCCAATAGCGTCAAGTTCTGTACCACCAACGTTGTGACCTGCAACGATACCGCTACGAACAGCGTTTGTCGCAAGGGCAATATAGGTTGTCGCTTCGAGGGCGTTTGAATAGATTGTCGCACAGTCTCCAACAGCATAAACGCTATCGTCACTTGTTTTTTGATGATTATCAACAAAATAAGCACCATTTCGGAAAGTTTCCAAGTGGTCTTTACCTAAATCTGAATTTGCAGTGAAACCAATGGCATTAATCACCATATCCACATCGTAAGTGCCTTTATCTGTAACTAATTGTGTTACGCGTTTATCGCCTTTGTATTCAGTAGCAAGTTCGCCAAAATGGAGTTCAATCCCGTTTTCTTCAAGATTTTTGTCCATGTTGTGTGTGAATTCAGGGTCGTAGTAAGACGCAAGAGACGTTGGCATAGCATCAAAGAGGAGGACGTTTTTACCACGACGTTTAGCAGCTTCTGCGATTTCAACGCCGATATAACCAGCCCCGATGACAGCAACAGTTTTGACATCTTCACGTGACATATCGTGGTCAACTTCTTGACCTTCTTGGAAAAGTTTCAAGAAATGCAAGCCTTCAAGATCTTTACTCGGAATATTTGGCACGATTGGTTGACTACCAGTTGCTAAAACTAACTTATCATAGCTTTCTTCAGATTTTTCACCAGCTTTATTGTCAAAATGAACGATTTTTTCATTGAAATCAATGCTAGTTACACTTGATTGCATGAAAATTTTAGCGCCTTTTTTACGAAAAGCTTCTTCGTTTGTGTAGAAGAGATCTTCATAACCATCAATTTGACGGCCCACCCAAAGTGCCGTGCCACAGCCGAGATAGCTGAGGTTAGTATTGCGGTCAATCAAAACAACTTCAGTGTCAGGATAATTGTCAAGGAGTGTATTGGCAGCGGCAATGCCTGCATGGTTTGAACCAATAATAACTGTTTTCATAGAGTGTAGATTTCCCTTTCTTTTTAGAGCTACGCTTGATGCGCTAAGATTGAAAATGTGATTTTTTTAACAAGCAGGGATGCAAGATACCCTTGCTCATTTATCAATTATAAACCAAAAAGAAAGCGATTGCAAAAATAGTGAATCGGAAATTTAAAAAGATTGAAAAAAAGATAGCAAACTTGACGCCATCTTTTTCAATTTTTACTCAGTATGTATCAATTTATTTGCAACTCAACGTTTTTGTCGTCTTGCAAATTCAGTGAATCGAAACTTATCGACTTGATGTCGGCTATCCGTATATTGAAAGACACTGGCATCATTAAGAAAAACATGGCTTTTGACGCTGACGATGTGACGGTCTAGCTGGTTTAAGTCCAAGAGTCGTCGATCTTCGTCATTGACAAAATCAATGGTGATTTCTTTTTGGGCGAAGGAAATCTCAATTTTCAGCTGTTTTTCAAGGTAGTCGTAGAGGGAGTAGGCAACGTCTGCCTTGCTCATATCAGGACAAATGTTGTATTTGACAAAATCGTGGTCAAGGACGACTGCCTCGCCGTCAATTTTGCGAACGCGAATGATATGCCAGATAGGGATGCCGATGTCAAACAGTGTTTTTGCAGCAAGTTCGCTATCAACTATGATTTTCTCAAACTTGATGACTTCAGTAACACTTTCAAAATCGAGTGAATCTTGTAATTCTTTATAGCTAGTCAAGCCAGAAATCGGAAAATTAAGTTTACTTGAGGCGATGACGACAGAACCGCGGCCCTTTTGTTTTTGGATTAAGCCCTTTTCTTCCAAAATTTGAAGGGATTGTCGGATTGTTGCACGACTGGCATCATAGATTTTGACGAGTTCATTTTCACTTGGTAGCAGGTCATTTTCCTGATACGTTTTATTTTTTATTTTATATTCTAAGTCATGTAGAATCAGTTCATATTTTTTCATATCTTTATTTTACCAAAAATCAAAGCAAAATATGTTAAAATAAAAGGGAAACGTTTGCAAGTTATCTAAAACAAACAGAATTTCAAGAAAAGCTAGTGTAGGTCAAGTTTCAAGCTTTCATTAGAATGAAAGTGCAGAAAGGGAAGAAAAATGATTCAACTTATTGCATCAGATATGGATGGCACGTTGCTTAATGCTGAGATGGAAATTTCAGAGGAAAATGTTGCGGCGATTAAAAAAGTACAGGCAGCAGGGGTAGAGTTTGTTGTGGCAACTGGTCGTTCAATTGAAGAGGCGCAACCAATCTTAGAGTCAGCTGGAATTAAATGTCGCTACATTACGTCAAATGGGGCGCAAATTTTTGATGAAAATGGTCAAAATATCTTTACTGTTGGGATTGAAAAGGAAAAGCTTGCCTTAGCCGTGCCTATTTTTCGTCGCCATGATATTTATTTTGAACTTTTTACGGATAACGGTGGCTTTACTGAAAATATTGATGACCGGATTGCCAGTGTGGCGCATTGGCTGAAAAGCACGTCGCCTAATTTGTCAGAAACTGAAGCCTTTGAGATTGCAGAAAGCCATATGGCGACGTTACCAATTAACTTTGTAGCTGATTTCAAAGAGGTTCTGGATAATCCTGAAGTAACAGTTTTGAAAATCTTTGCCATGGGACAAATTGATGACCCAGCTTTATTATTAGCTAAGGAAGAGTTGTCACAGATTCCAAATTTGGCTGTGACATCATCTGGTGCCAATAATATTGAAGTTAATCATGAGGCGGCGCAAAAAGGACAGTCTCTCCAAAAAGTGACAGAGCTATTAAGCCTTCCCTTGTCAAAAGTAGCAGCAATTGGCGATAATTTCAACGACATGAGCATGATTGAGGGAGCGGGTATTGGGATTGCAATGGCTAACGCTGAAGAAGAGGTCAAGGCGGTGGCTAAGTATACGACTGAGACGAACATTGACAATGGTGTGGCGCATGCAGTTGATCGTATTTTAGCAGGCGAGTGGCAATAAGCGTTTGTATCTATTCAACATAGTGTTTAAGTAGATAAGCTATTTGACTTGACTGAAAGGATGACCGTGAGGTCAATGTCATTAAGTTAGGCGACCAGAAGTCGTAAATCAGAAAATAAAAGTAAATCTCATACTCTGATTTTTCTTTTTAACTTAATGCTATTTCGATCAAAGGGGCCATTTTTTGTACTTCATAAGAGTAAATATGCTTTATTTACTTTTTGTTAAATTCATGTCATAAGTGATAACAAAACATTTTTTTGTTTTTATTTAAAGAAGGTTCATTATGTTAGCCGAATTTAAAGTCAAAAATTTTATATCATTTAAAGATGATATAGTTTTTAATATGAAAACAGGCTATAATGTCAAAAAAACAGCCAAGACACCGTTTAACGCATTTGAGGTAAAAAAAGACCTCAAATGCGTTAAAAAGTTCGCCAATTTTTTGCCCCAATGCTTCTGGTAAATCTAACTTTTTGGAAGCCTTGTGGGAGTTGAGAGCTTTAGTTACTTGTCCAACACATCAGGTGACGGAGCATTTATCCTACCAGCCGTATAAGAGCACTACAAAAGGTTTGTCGATTGATTATGAGATAACCTTTTTTCATGATGCCCAATTCTACCACTATGCCATCGGTTTCACTGACCATCAAGGTAAAATCATTTTACTGGATGAATTTGATAATAGTTTTCACTTATTAATTTCAATGATGCTTCTTTCTTTAATTAATAGTGAATTTCAATATAGCCAGTTTATTTTAACTTCTCACGAAATCAGTCTGATGGATCACAACATGCGTAATGATTAAATCTATTTTATGAGTAAGAACGAATTTGGTGAGTCACAAATGATTAGTTTATTTGATTATAAGATAGAACTGAAACGCAATGATGCCAAGTATAGTAAAAAAATATCTGCAAGGGCGTTATGGTGCGGTGCCAAATATTGATGTAGACGAAATTCTTGATGAGATACGACCAAATTATAACAATTGACAATGCAGTAAGAAATATAGATATTCAGAAACTGTTTTAACACAATTTCTTGATACACTATTAGATATTGTTAATCGAGTCTTTTAGAGATAATATCAAAAAAGGAGCTCGTACTGTAAGAGTACGTGACCATGGTCATGCCTTTTAAATACTTGAAATAAATAAAAAATGAACAAATAAGATGATACATCGTATACTTATCCTTTAAAATATAAACATTAGAGTAAAAAGAATATAACAGTTGTTGACAGCGCTTTCGTATGATGTTATACTTAAAAAGTAGAAACGGATGTATTTTAATTGAGGTTTCATTAACTTTATCAGCAAAAACTAAAATAAGGGAGCGCTCTTAACTTATTTTTGTTAATTTTGCTGACTATTGAAAGGAGAATATTAATTATGAAAAAGACTAAGAAGTTATTTTCAACAATTATTGTGTTATCAACAATATTCATGTTTGCAGCTACTGCACAAGCAGCTCACTATCATTGGTATTGTAGTGTTAACCGTTTCGTTAGTGCCAAATATGGTGATGTGGGTAGTGCAGCCTATGCTGGCGGCGTTCATGCTCAAACATATAAGCATGGTTCTAATGTATCTTATGGTTCGTGTACAAGTAGTTGGTAAAAACTAAATAATAAGAATAGACGGACAATAACAAGTTGTTTAAGAGCGATATTCTTTATACACCCTGTGAAGAGCAATATTTTTCGCAGGGTGTGTTTATTTAAATCCAAGATAGACATTGGATATTATAAAGAATATTACTACATATTTAACATTTTTGATTATTTTCTGGGTATGGTGAAATGGAGTTCAAAATGAAAAAAAATTCTATGTTGTTTTTGGTATTAAGTGTATTTCTGTTGGTTGGCTGTGGAAAGAAAGTTGAGCAAAAAGTAACAAAAGAAAATATAAGTATTCAGCCATCTACTCATGTGTATAAAGAAAAGAAACTTGTTTTACCGAATGAAGTTAATAAAATAATTCACACAGAAAAAATAAAAGGCAAAATATATGTTTCAGCACTAAACCATAGCCAACAAAGTGTGATTTATACTATTGACGAAAGTGGTAATTTTCATGAAGAACTTTTAATTAGTTCTTTAGTTTCTGAACCGATCCAATTTACATTCTTAGGGAAAAATGGTGACTTGGTTATTGTACCTAGGGAAGATGCTAAGGAAGAGGAAACTAAATACATTTACACGACAACGATTGATAATCCTAAAAAAATACAGAGAAGAGATGCTATACTAGGACATGATGAGCGAATTCAAGTTGTAAATCAAGAAGTATGTATTGTTAGCTCTCCTTTTGGAGAAACTAAAATAATAGATTTGGTTAAAGGTACAGAAGAAATAATAAAATCAGAGGGAAACATTTCTTCCATTACTAACGATGGTAAAAAAATCTATACACAAATATCTAATAAAATCCAAGTCATTTCAAAAGAAAATAAGAAAATTGAAACGATGACAAATTTATCTTCTGTTTTAGGAGGTATTAATCCGCTTATTACTATCGAAGATGAGCAATTATATCTTTATGAGCATCAAAAATTGTATCTATTAAAAGATGAAAAATTACAAGAGTTGCTGTCAATGAATGAATACTCTCTTGGTAAAAACCGTTATAAGATTGAAAAGTTCATTCCACAAAATGAGCAATTTGTTGTTGTGGTAACTGATACCAAGAATGATAGTTCAGATATTTCATTACTTACACCAACAGAGCAAGAGAAAAAAGTGATTTCTTTGTACAGTTTATATGAAAATCCTGCATTATCTGAAATTATAGCAGAGTACAATACTAAGCAAAGTGATGTTTTAGTCCGATTAACAGTAGGTGCAAACGAACAGTATGAGGGAGATACGATTTACAATGTTGAACAAGCCATGAAAAATTTAAATTTGGAATTGGCGAACAGTAATCCCTATGATATGATAATTTTAGATGGGTTGAATAGTGAGAGCTATATCAAAAATGATTTATTATTACCATTAACAGAACCTCAGGATATGAACTTTAAAAATTTGTTTACCCATTTTCAAAAAGAGGGGAAAAATTATGGTTCACCGACATTTTTTAATGTTCCATATATTGCAGTAAAAGGAGTTCAAGAAATAAATGTTGAAAATATAAATGATTTAACGTCATATATAAAAAATATTAAAAAGGAACATTTATACGAAAATGTCCGTTATGACTTTGTTGTTAAAAATATCTATCGTTCTTATTTTCCAACTGAGTTGAAGAATATAAAGGAGAGTGATGTTCTTCAATTTAATAAAGATGTTTTAGCTATTACAAAACGAACAAAGGATCTTGAAAAGGCATTAAAAATAAAAAATTTAACATGGAATAATAATGTTATTGGTGGAAGTTATAATAGCTATGATTTACTTTTAAATGGAGAATTTAATTTAGCGATTGATCAAATTTCACTTGCACAAGATATTCAATGTTTAGTTGCACTGGAAAAAGAAAATAAGGCAAATGTCGAATTTTTGGATAATACTTATTTACCAGTACTAACGTTTTCTATTTTTAAAGAGAGTCAAAATAAGGAAGAATCACAAAGATTTATTTCTTTTACTCAGACTAAAGAGGCACAAGAACTATTTGATTATGCAGGTCTGCCTACAAATCAAGAGAGTTTTGAGGGCAAGCTAAGAGAACTTGAAACAGAAGTAAAAGAAATTTCGAGTGAATATGGAAATGAGGGTAAGGCAAATCTAGAAAAGCTTTCCTCAGAAGATGTTTCAATTTGGATAGAAAAAGTTAAAAAATTAGATCATGTGCCAAATTTGGATATACAAATGATGCAAATTGTTATGGAAGGTTTAGAGGATATTTTACAAGATAAAGGTAAAGTAAACGAAGTAAGTGCAAAGGTTTATGAGAAATTAAAATTATATTTGGAAGAATAGAATGAGAGGGGAAGGAAGATGAATATGAGAAAAAAACAATTTCTCTTTCTACTCCCTTCTTTTTTGGGATTAATGCTTTTCTATTTTGCGCCAGTATTTTCCTTGTTTTTTAGGCAAGAAAATATGATGTCAGCATTTTCAAGCTCGTCATTCTTACGTGCTTTACTTAATAATATGATTTTTTTGATATTAGGTGTGTGTTTACTCTACTTTTTATCACAAAAATTGGCTTTCTTTCTAAGTAAGATAAAATATTTGCAAAGAGTGGTTTTGATACTTCTATTGCCAATGGCAATCCAAGAAGTAGGAACAACATTTTTTTGGCGACTAATGTTTGAAAAAGATGGTTATTTAAGTCAAATACTATTTATTCATACTAATTTTTTAGAAAATTATTTTTCAATTTTAGCGTTGGTATTGATTTATCTTTGGAAGAATATCGGATTAGCAACATTGATATGGCTGTTAGGTATTTTATATTTTCCAAAGTCAGTTATTGAAATGGCCGAAATGGATGGAGCAAGTGAAAAAATAATTCGCCAAAATATTGTATTACCAAATTTAAAAAAGTTTAAATACACTTTATTGATTATCGCGATTGTCAATAGTCATAAAATTTTCCGTGTCTCTTACTTACTTATGGGGGCGTACCCTAATCGTCAGATTTATTTACTTCAAAACATTTTCAATAACTGGTTTATGAAATTTGAGTTAGGGAAAATTCAAAGTGGTGCTTTATTTTATTTAATAGTGATGCTCGTTATTATTGGTATAATAGAGTGGAGGTTAAAAGATGACTAAAAAAATTGTGCTTATTGTCATATTTTGCTTACTATTATATCCTATTTTCTCAATGCTTGTAGTAACATTACAAGCTAGAGATGAATTTCAACGATTATTAATTGAGAAACAGTTTATATTCTTGCCAATTTATACAACATTTAACCATTATTTAAAATTAGTTTTAGATGTTCCAGAAAACTATGCGATTGTTTTTTCAACAATTAAATTACTATTTGGTATTTTGTTGATTCAATTACCTTGTAATACGATGGTGGCTTACTTTTTTGCACAAAATCATAATCGATTTGGAAAAATTGTCTATAAAATATATATTGCTTTATTAATATTACCATTTTCTATAACAATGATAACCCAATATGGCATTTTAAAAGAACTACATTTGTTGGATAGCTATTTAGGAGTTATTTTACTCATGGGTTTCTCGCCCTTTACTATTTTAATACTTGTCCCAAGTTTTGCACGAATCTCTGAAGAGGTGCTTGAAGCTGGTAGAATGGATGGGGCAAGTGAGTGGCAAATTTTTTATAAAATTGCATTACCAAACGTGAAATTAGCAGTCATTTGTAGTATATTTTTTGCTGTTTTAGAGATGATGAGCATGATCGAAATTCCTCTAATTTTTTTACGAACAGAGAAAAAAATGATGCTAGCGCAATATGTGGAAATTTTAATGAGGAAAGAAGAACAAAGTGCAATTAGCTTTATTATATTGATAGTCATCGTTTTGATATTGTTTTTAAAAAATATTATAAAAGAGAGTGAGATTGTAGCAAATGAAAGTGAAACAAGGGTTTAAGATTATAGGTGTAATTACATGTTTGTATCTTTTTTCAAGTGTTTACAGAAATTTGAAAGTACCAGTCGTAACAACACTTTCTGTTGAACCTTATACGATTATAGATAAAGTAGAGGGAGAAGCAAAAATCGACTATCAAGGTGGTTTTAATACGTATGGTCTCGAAGATTTAGTGGTGGAGAAGATATTTATAAAAAAAGAGCAAGAAGTGGCAAAAGATATGCCGCTATTTCAGGTTAATCTTTCTTTCTTAAATGAAAAAATCAACTTGATTGAACAAGAAATAAAAAAACTAACCCTACAAAAACAAAATCTTGTTAGTCAACAAGAACAGAAAGAAACGGACTATCACAATCAAATTAAGATGTTAAATTTAGAGTACCAACAATCATTGCAAATGTTACAGCAAGAACAGAAAGATATCAAAGAGGAATCTCAAAAAAAAGAGAATGCTCTGAAAATAGAGCAAACAACTCAGACCTACCAACAAAAACTAGCACAATTACAACTTTCAGCTCCCATTGTTGATTCTACGATCGAAACAACAGAATTGGAAATCCAACAATTGCAACAAAAATTATTAAAATATCAGGAAGTTCAAAATCGACAGGGAAATTTTTTGGCGCAAGAGGCAGGAAGTATCCAAGATGTTAAGATAAGTGTTGGGGATAAAATGACTGAGCAACTTGCGGTTATGATAAGAGATACACAGTCGTTAAAAGAATTACATATAGTACTCTCGGATGATGAAAATAAAATAAAAATTGGTCAAAAAGTTAATTTAATAGTACAGGGTCGAAACGGTAAACGAACTTTCCAAGGTTTTAAAGTGCAAGATATAATGACAGAGCAAAATGGCGGGAAAAAAATTACGGTGTTAGATAGTGAAAATAAACTTGGGGTAGCAGAGAGTATTCGAGCAGAAGTTATTATTTATGAAAAAAATGTACAACGGAGTTTACCGATTTCAACTGTTTATGAAGATAATCAAGGTAAATATGTACTTGTTTCTGAGAGAAAAAAGACGATTTTAGGTGAACAAATCTTTGCAAAACGACAAAATATTGAGATAAGTGAAGTATTTCAGAATACAGTGGTGTTGGAAAATGAAAATGTGGATAACGAAAAAATCATTGATAGTACTGAGAAACAAATTAACATCGGCGACATTATTCGAGTGGCTGAAAAGTGAAAAATTGTCTGTATTCTTAGCATATGCTACGTTTATATTTTTGGTTGTTTATATTGGAAAAATTGAACAAACTCAAATTTATAATCATAGTGAATTGTTACAAAATGTAGAGGTTTTTGGGACACAAAAATATTTAAAAATACAAATAAAAGAAGTTTCAGAAATAACGAATAGAGATTTGGATAAAAAAACAGTTGCATTAATAAAGAGAATACAAACAAATAGACAACCTTTCTTATTGGCTGAAAATGAAATCATGATAACAGAAAAATTAGCAATACAATTATTCAAAAGTAGAATGGTGGTTGGCAATTTGGTACATTATGCAAAAAAAAATTATGTGATAAAAAAAGTTATTCAGGATAATAATTTAGAAGTATATATATCTGAACCAATACAAGATAGTCAACCAATTACACTGTATAATACATCTAATATTTTATTGGATAAACAAATAAACTATAATTTTTTTAAAAAAATTGTATTTTTGATTTTTTGTTGTCATATAATATGGTTAATTGTGGACAATAAAAAGGGGTTATTTTGTTTGTTTTTTATTCTAATCTTTATGCTATTGAGGAATTATTTACCTAACCGATTAGCAGACTACGCCTCGTGGTTACAATTTTGGGGAAATATAAAAGAAATTGTAAGTAATCTTTTTCGTTTTGAAAAGACGGTATTTGATATTTCAATCATGTGGTTGTTTGGAATTTATTTTCTATTATTTGGAATACATCTTTTCTTTATTTGTCGATCGAGGTTACGGAAGAAAATAAAAATGATAATTTTGAGAAAGAAAAAGAAATATTTGACATATGTTGTTAAGCTTAAGGATAATTTTTTAGCTTATTGAAGTGGAGTAAAGGGGTCATATTTACATTGAGGGATTTTTATCTTTTTGTATGTACTAACCTAGCCATTAAAAATGAATGAAATGATATGGGCGAGAAGTATCGTCCATTTTTATATGTTTTGAAATTTCTGATTTACGACTTTTCCTTGTCTAATTTAATGACATTGACTGTGAGGTTGTCTTTTTTTGTGTTTGGCATCTTTTTGAAAAAAAGTTTAAAAAAAGTTAAAGAAAACGCTTGCAAATAAATTTTTTTGTGCTAGAATTAAAGCATAAGGTAACTTGTACGTACAAGTTACTAAAAAGATGACTAAGTCATCATGATTGCCATTTTTGTTTCAAAATCTTAATCTGAGTAGCAGTGGCTTTGGTTTAAGCCTGTCAACTCAAACTTTAAAGAAGGAGCCCACCATGGGAAAATTTGAAAAACAAGCTCAGGAGTTGCTGGATGCGATTGGCGGCAAGGAGAATATCTCTGCTGTCACGCACTGTGCGACACGTATGCGCTTTGTCTTAAATGACGACGCTAAGGCTGACAAAAAACGAATTGAAAACATTTCGACAACTAAAGGGATGTTCACAAATGCGGGTCAGTTTCAGGTCATTATCGGAAATGATGTTGCTACTTTCTACAACGATTTCTCTGCCGTCAGTGGTATTGAAGGCGTTTCAAAGGAGGCAGCTAAGTCTGCGGCGAAATCAAATCAAAATGTCGTGCAAAGATTAGTCGGTACGTTATCTGAAATCTTTACACCATTGTTACCAGCGATTATCGTCGGTGGTTTGATTCTCGGTTTCCGTAATATTCTTGAGGGCGTGCAATTTGGCGGGTCGACAATTGTCGAAAACTCTCAGTTTTGGGCCGGTGTCAATGGTTTCCTCTGGCTACCGGGTGAAGCAATCTTCCACTTCCTCCCTGTCGGGATTGCTTGGTCAGTCACACGTAAAATGGGGACAACACAAATTCTGGGGATTGTCCTCGGGATTACGCTTGTGTCACCACAGTTGCTGAATGCCTATGCCGTAAATAGCACATCAGCAGCAGAAATTGCTAAAAACTGGTCATGGGACTTCGGTTTTTTCACCATGGATAAAATCGGCTACCAAGCCCAAGTTATTCCTGCCATGGCTGCCGGTTTCCTACTCGCTTACTTAGAGAAATTCTTCCGGAAACATATCCCAGAAGCAGTTTCGATGATTTTCGTGCCATTATTCGCTCTAATTCCAACGATTATTGCAGCGCATGCTATCATTGGCCCCATCGGTTGGAAAATCGGTCAAGGCATTTCATTTGTCGTGAACACTGGTTTGACATCTTCACTTTCTTGGCTTTTCGGTGGCATCTTTGGGATTCTCTATGCGCCACTTGTTATTACCGGCCTACACCATACAACACTTGCCATTGACTCACAGCTCATTGCGGATTTTCATTCAACCAACCTATGGCCACTTATTGACTTGTCAAATATCGCCCAAGGGGCAGCAGTATTTGCAGTCTACCTCCTACACAAGAAAAACAAAAAAGAAGCAGAAATTTCAGTACCAGCCACAATCTCAGCTTGGTTAGGCGTGACAGAACCAGCCATGTTCGGGATTAACTTGAAATACCTCTATCCTTTCGTCGCCGCTATGATTGGCTCAGGTATTTCAGGCATGGTTTCAACACTCATGGGTGTTCGCGCTAACTCTATCGGCGTCGGAGGCCTGCCCGGTATCCTCGCCATTCGCGGTGAAGACATGTTGAAATTCACCATTCCAATGGTGATTGCGATAGTTGTCCCAATCATCTTGACCTTCTTCTTCCGCCAAGCTGGCATCTTTAACAAAATCGACCTCGTAGGTGCTGGAGATGCAGCCTTTGCAAGTGACCCAGCAACCCTAGAAGGCGCGCAACAAATCGCCAAAACCGAAATTCCTAAAGGCACTTTGGTCAATGTGACTAGCCCACTATCAGGTGAAGTTCGTGAGTTAGCAACAGCAACCGATCCTGTCTTTAGCCAAGGCATTATGGGGCAAGGTGTTGTCATCGATCCAAGTGAAGGGGTACTAACAGCGCCGTTTGACGGCATCGTTTCAGCATTTTTCCCGACTAAACACGCTATTGGTTTGATTTCGGATGCTGGGGTAGAAATTCTGATGCACATCGGTATGGATACCGTGAAACTTGACGGTAAAGGCTTTGAAGCCTTTGTCAGCCAAGGTGACCATGTGACACAAGGTCAACGCCTACTCACATTTGATATTGACTTGATTAAAAGTCAAGGGTTAATCGTTGAAACACCCGTCATCGTTACCAACCAAGATAGTTTCCAACCAGACGTTTCAGGACAGTTACCACGTAGCATCCAATCAGGTGATGACCTACTAACCGCAACAAAAATATAACTGCATACCAAAGGGCTAACCGAAAAGGTAACGCCCTTTTGGCATTTTAAAAACGCTAGTATCGAAAAATAGCGATAGAAATAGAAAGCTTATGACATTTAAAAATCAAGTAATATACCAAATTTACCCGAAATCTTACCTCGACACAACTGGAAATGGTGTCGGAGACCTTCGTGGCATCATCTCAAAACTGGATTATCTAGCTGATTTAGGGATTGATATGATTTGGCTCAATCCGATTTATCCCAGTCCACAACGTGACAACGGCTACGACATTTCAGACTATGTCTCAATTGACCCTGTATTTGGCACCATGTCTGACTTTGAAGAACTGATTCAGGAAGGGAAAAAACGCGGCATTGATGTCATGCTTGATATGGTGCTCAACCATGTATCGACAGAACATGAGTGGTTCCAAAAAGCCTTAGCAGGAGACCCTTACTATCAAGACTTTTTCTTCATCCAAGACGAGCCGACAGACTGGGTCTCAAAATTTGGCGGGAGTGCCTGGGCGCCTTTTGGCGATACAGGTAAATACTATCTCCATCTCTTTGATGTCACGCAAGCTGATTTAAATTGGCGCAGTGGAAATGTTCGAAAAGAACTCTTTGATGTCGTCAACTTCTGGCGTGAAAAAGGCGTGCATGGCTTTAGATTTGACGTGATTAATTTGATTGGTAAGGATGCCTTACTCAAATCAAATCCTGTCAATGAAGGCAAGCCTGAATATACAGATAAACCGCTAACGCATGACTATTTACAGATGTTAAATGCCGCAAGTTTTGGCAAGGATGCTGAGAGTGTGACAGTCGGTGAAATGAGCTCAACGACGATTGATAACTGTATTTTATATAGCCGTCCTGACCGTCAAGAATTATCAATGACCTTTAATTTCCATCATTTGAAAGTCGACTATGCAAATGCACAAAAATGGACCAAGTCCCCCTTTGATTTTGCCCAACTCAAACAGCTCTTTCACACTTGGGGTGAAAAAATGAGCGAAGGGCAGGGTTGGAATGCTTTGTTTTGGAACAATCATGATCAACCTCGCGCCATTAATCGTTTCATAGACTACAAAAACTTTCGAGTGAAAGGTGCAACGATGTTGGCAGCCAGTATCCATCTTAGCCGAGGAACGCCGTATATCTATATGGGCGAGGAAATCGGAATGATTGACCCAGATTTTAAATCTATGGCAGACTATGTCGATGTGGAGTCGATTAATGCCTATCAAGCCTTGTTGGATGCTGGGCATACGCCAGAGCGGGCTTTCGAGATTATTCAAATCAAGTCACGGGATAATTCGCGGACACCGATGCAGTGGAATCATACAGCCAATGCTGGCTTTTCAACTGGCACACCATGGTTGGCAACAGGGAATCATGCGGAGATTAACGTTGAAAATGAGCAATCAGGGGAAGTATATCAGTTTTACAAGCAGTTGATTCAGCTGAGAAAGGCTGACCAGCTGATTTCAGACGGCACTTATCAGGCAGCTTATCAAGATGCTGCGCATATTTATGCTTTCATCCGTGAGTTTGAAGGTCGTCAATTGCTTGTTTTGACTAACTTTTCAAATCAAGTTGTTGATTTTGAACTGTTAGCTGACTTTATAGATAGTGAGATTTTGATTAATAACTATGCAACCTATCAGCCTAATCAGTTGCAACCATATCAAGCCATTGCTTTTTTGATTTAATTTCGCTTGACTTTTGCATAAATATACAGTAAAATAGACTTGTTATTCATTTTGAATTCACTCTAAGTTGCTCTATCCAGCCCGGATAGCGCGCAGTTGACGACAGAAAGATAGGTCTATTTTATGTTTCAAGGACGTTCATTACTCAAAGAAATTGATTTCACCCAAGCTGAATTAGCATATCTCATTGATTTTGCCATTCATTTAAAAGCACTCAAAAAACAGCACATCCCCCATCAGTATCTGTCTGGTAAAAACATCGCCCTCTTATTTGAAAAAACATCGACTCGGACGCGGGCTGCCTTTACTGTCGCAGTCAATGATCTGGGCGCGCATCCAGAATTTTTAGGACCAAACGACGTCCAGTTCGGCAAAAAAGAGTCGACTGCAGACACAGCCAAAGTCTTAGGTGCAATGTTTGACGGCATCCAATTTCGTGGGTTCAAACAGACCGATGTCGAGATTCTAGCAGCTGAGTCTGGCGTGCCAGTCTGGAATGGTCTGACCGATACTTGGCACCCCACGCAGATGCTCGCAGACTTCATGACCATTAAAGAAATTTTCGGAGATTACACAGGTAAAAACCTCGTCTATATCGGTGACGGTCGAAACAACATGGCAAATTCCCTCCTAGTCACCTCAGCCATTCTAGGCGTCAACATCACGATCATAGCACCAGCTGATTTGCAGCCCGCAACTGACATCCAAGCCATTGCGGCAGAAAAAGCAATCGAGTCAGGCAGTCACATCACGATTACCGCTGACACCGCTGCGGTCAATGGTGCTGATATCATTTACACGGACGTCTGGGTCAGCATGGGAGAAGAGGACCAATACGATGAACGAATTAAGAAACTCATGCCTTATCAGGTGAATGCTGCGCTTTTCGAGCAAACTAACAACCCTAACTGTATTTTTATGCACTGTCTACCAGCCTTTCACGATTTGGAAACGACGACAATGCAAGCCATCCACGCAAAATCAGGCTTGACAGAGCTAGAAGTGACAGATGAGATTTTCAATGCCCCTTATTCTGTCGTCTTCCAAGAAGCGGAAAATAGACTGCACTCGATCAAGGCGGTCATGGCTGCGACTTTAGGTCATCTCTTTATCCCAAAAGTCTAAACTCAAGTTTACAAGAGCATGGCATCGGCTATTACACTTGCAATAGCCGATGTTTTTTGTCGAAAGATGAACAAATCGCAAGGGATTTCGGAAATTTGATGATTCATTTCAGTTATCTGTTAGAAATAATTGTATAATAGAGATAGCAGTTTTTTAAGTAGGCAGATAGAAGGATAGATATGAACATCAAGGCAGTTTTTTTTGACCTAGACGGTACACTCTTTACCAGCACGCGAAATGTTGCCGCGACAACTAGACGTGCGATTGTGGAGCTACATAAGAACAAGACATTGGTCGGTGTCGCCACTGGGCGAGGCCCTGCTTTTGTCCTACCCTTGATGGAAACGCTAGGGCTAGATTTCGCTGTGACCTATAACGGCCAGTATATCTTCACACCAGAGAGTGTCCTCTCAACCTCGCCGATCGACAAGAAAACCTTGCGTGATGTTATCGACTTTTCCCGCCAGCACGGCAGAGATGTTTCACTCGGTATGGCGGACGGTGTCCATGGGAGTGGACTTGTTAAATTCGGTGAAACGCGGACAGCGCAAGTCATTGCAGGCATTTTACCACAAAAAATGTCAGGCTTAACAAAAAGTGGTTTTAAAAATGTCATTAGAAAAATCAAACCCCAATCTAAAAATCTAGCCGACAATATCAGACAGCCAGTCTATCAAGTCATCATGGTCGCAACCAGTGATGAAACAGATGCCATCATGATGAATTTCCCAGAATTACAAGCTACACGCTCAAACGCCTATTCGGCTGACTTGATTACCAAAGGTAATTCTAAGCTAAAAGGAATTGAAAAAGTCGGGGAAAAATTTGGCTTTGATCTCTCACAAGTTATGGCTTTTGGTGATTCGGATAATGATTTGGAAATGTTGTCGGGTGTCGGTCTAGGTATCGGCATGGGCAATGCGACTCCCGCAGTTAAAAAAATTGCGGCTTATATTACGGATAATAATAACTCAGACGGTATCGCCAAAGCCTTATCCCATTTTGGGCTAATCAATTTCAAGCATGTGGCAAGTTTTATCAGTAAAGATGATCAGTTTAACAAGGTTAAAGAATTTCACCGTGTCATGGACGGTAAAACCCAAGAAATGCCGCGTGTCTTTTTGCCAGAAGAAGCTGGTCATCGGGCGGACTTCAAGGTTGAAGAAATCGTCGAATTTCTCTTTGCAGCAGCCAATGCCAATGTGTCAGTCTTTGATGAGTTGACACAAAATCTTCATGTCGCTATTGATAAAGCAGCAGCTAAAATCAAAGCTAAACCCATTCCAGAGGGTGAAAATGCCCTAACGGGTGAAGTAGACGCTCTTTTGGATTTGTTATACTTCACCTATGGGTCGTTTGTTCTGATGGGCATTGACCCACATGAAATATTTAGTGCTGTGCATCAGGCTAATATGGGGAAAATCTTCCCAGACGGTCAAGCGCATTTTGATCCAGAGACGCATAAAATTATGAAACCAGACAACTGGGCAGCAGATTTCGCACCAGAAGGGAAAATCGAAGCAGAGCTAGAACGCCAAATTCGCGTTGCGATGAGTAAATTAAGCAAAGCAAAAAACGAGCAGTGATGCTGGACATCATTGCTCGTTTTGTTATGGCTAGATGTTACCTTTTAAGCTTCAAAAAAGGCTTGATATAAGGCTTTAATTGCCGCGTTTTCTTGGTCAGATTTAACGATAAACATGACTGAAACTTCAGATGAGCCTTGAGAGAGCATTTCGATATTGATGCCGGCTTTGGCGAGGGCGCTAGCCGCGCGTGCTGTAACCCCAATATGTTCGTTCATATCTTCACCAACAATCATGATGATGGATAGGTTTTTCTCAAAATTTAGGACATCAGGCTGTAAGCTTTCAGTCAGGTTTTGAATGACTGACCGTTCGATTTGCTTGGTTAAATAGCGGTTGCGCATGATGACACTCATGTCATCAATCCCAGTTGGCATGTGCTCGAAACGAATGCCAAGATTTTCTAATATTTGGAGAACCTTGCGCCCGAAACCGATTTCCCGATTCATGAGATATTTAGAGATGTTGAGCGAGCTGAAGTCGCCATCGGCTGCGATACCAACGACTGGACTACCTGTGACGCTGCGTTTGGCAACGATTCTTGTCCCGGGATGCTCGGGATTGTTGGTATTTTTAATCACAAGTGGCACACTTGCTCTATAGGCGGGCAATAAAGCCTCATCATGCAAAACAGAGAAACCGGCATAGGCGAGCTCACGCATTTCCCTGTATGTGAGTTCGGTGATGGATGCTGGTTGGTTAATGATGCCCGGATGGGCTGCGAAAATACCATCAACATCGGTAAAGTTTTCGTAAAGCTCAGCGTGGACACCCGCTGCGATGATGGAACCTGTAATGTCGGAACCGCCGCGAGAGAAGGTACAGATATCACCTTTTTCAGTGACACCGAAGAAGCCAGGGATGATGAGTGTTTCTTCAAGCTCGTTGAGGTAGTTGATCTTTTCGTTACTAGACGGGAGCAATCGTGCATTTCCTGGTTCAGGCGTGACGATGATGCCGGCGTCTTGCGGATGGATATATTTGGCGTTAATCCCATTTTCGCTGAAGTACTCGGCAATGAGTTTGGCATTATTGTTTTCACCAGCAGCTAGGAAGGTGTCATAAAGGAACTTGTTGCCTTGGATTGGTAGTGTGGCTAAGGCTTTGATATCGGTAGCGATGTTGGTCATGACTGTGCCGGGAATCCCGAGCTCATCACAAATGCTCTGGTAACGTGCGATAATCCAGTCTTGATTTTCAATGACGGCATCGCCTTTTTTGTAGGCTTTATAGTAAGCAATCAAGGCGTCGGTTACTTTGGTGTCATTGGCTTCGCGTTTGCCAGGGGCTGAGACAACGACGAATTTGCGATTCGGGTCGTTTTTGACAATGTTGAGGACTTTTGTGAGTTGTTCGGCACTTGCAAGTGAAGAGCCACCAAATTTAATAACTTTCAAGATGAGATTTTCCTTTGATTGGTCTAAGATGTTGTGGTAATCAGGTGATGTGGTCTAGAAAAAAAGCCCACACTTGATTGGATGATATGGCATGATGAGACTGAGCAACTGCTCAGTCTTGAATGTATTAAATCTATTTTAGCGAAAATTCTGAAAATTTTCAATACGAAATCTCAAAAAATTTGGTAAAATAGTGAGTATGAGTAAATTTAAAGCGATTATTTTTGATATGGACGGTGTTTTGGTTGATACCGAATTATATTATTATAGAAGACGTCAGACTTTTTTAGATAGCAAAGGGATCTCAATTGCCCATTTGTCGCCACTTGATTTCATCGGAGGGAACATGAAACAGGTTTGGTACATGATTTTGAAAGATGATTATGATAAGTGGGATGTGTCGGCTTTGCAGGCTGAGTACACCCAATATAAGCTGGAACATGCGATTCCTTATGATACACTCTTATTTTCAGATGCTAAGTCTACTTTAGATGCTTTGAAAGCCAAAGGCTACAAACTCGGACTTGCATCTAGTACCATTAAACTAGAGATTTTAAGGGCGATGAAGATGACGGCGCTACTCCCTTATTTTGAGGTGGTCTTATCCGGTGATGATTTCGAGGAATCCAAACCCAACCCTGAGATTTATCAGGTTGCCATGGCGAAATTGGGTGTGGCGCCCGAAGAAACTTTGATTATTGAAGACAGTGAAAAAGGTATTGCTGCCGGTGTTGATTCGGGTGCGACAGTCTGGGGCATTGCGGATTATGTGTTTGGGCTAGACCAGTCGCGGGCGGATGAATTGTATGACAATTTAACCGAAATCGTGCGCCAATTATAAGTCAGTGTCAAGTAGCGCCTTGAATTTTTGAAAAAATGGCTTAAATATGGTAAAATGAACCATTATAAATGCCTTGTTAAGTATCAAAAAATGCTGATGGCTGTGTTACTAAGCCTCAGCTTCCTCGGATCGGAGTAAGTAGACGTGAAACGTTTTGAAAGATTTTTACCACTTGTCATTATCATTGGCATGACAGTCGTGTATTTATGTGAAGTGCTCATTTTGCGTTTGATTGAATTTCAACAAACTGAACTTGTCCTATTGCTAGTTGTGAATCTGATTGTGACCATCGTTTTATTGCTACGTGCGAAAGAGTTGACGGCTAAAAATCTCGATACGATTCGAGCACTGAATGAAAGTGCTGAAAATTCACTGAATGCGACACTTGATACGATGCCCATAGGTGTGTTACGTTATTCGGAGCATGACTATACACCAGAGTGGTTTAATCCCTTTGTTGATATCATTTTTGCCAATGACGAAGAAAAATTACAAGCCGATAAAATAAAAGAAATTGTGCAAAACGTTGATGATCAAGGGATACAATATTTACCTGTCGGACAAAAAAAGTATGCGATTAAGATTGACCATCAAAAGAAACTGCTTTATTTTATAGATGCGACGAGTGAGGTTGAGGCCAAAACAGTCACGCGTGAAAGTCGCCCGGTGATTGGGATTTTATCTGTCGACAATTATGATGATGCGACTGATTTGATTTCAGACAGTAGTCGGACGATTATTAATAACTTCATTGCGACGAAAATTGATGATATTTCTGGCAAATATAACGTTTATACTAGTCGATATAACGCCAGTCGCTACTATATTTATACCAATTATCTGGCATTAAAAAAAATCATGGATGATAAGTTTGAGTTTTTAAACGCTTTTCGTGAAGAAGCAAGGGAAAAAAACTTTTCATTGACCCTATCTATCGGGATGTCCTATGGTCAAGAAAACTTCTCTAAGATTGGTAAAACAGCGCTTGATAATTTAGAGTTGGCACTTGTTCGTGGTGGTGATCAGGTGGTGATTAAGGAAAACATCAACACAGCCAAGCCGATTTACTTCGGTGGCAATTCAGCCAGTCATACTCAGAAATCTCGGACACGCGCTAGAGCGATTGCGACAGCACTTCGGACGATTGTGTTAGAATCTGAGAATGTCTTTGTCATGGGGCATAAATATTCAGATATGGATGCACTAGGTGCAGCTGTGGCAACGAAGATTTTCGCCAATATGAACGATAAAGAGGCTTTTATCGTTTATGATGAGAAGCAACTTTTGCCTGATGTTGAACGCGCCATTGCCAAACTTAATGAGTCGAAAGATGGTTTTGCCCACATTATCCGAATGGATACGGCGCGTGAGTTGAAAAAATCAAACTCGCTTTTGATTATGGTCGATCATTCTAAAATCAGTCAGACCATGGATTACGCTTTTTATAAGAGCTTTGATAAAGTGGTGGTCATTGACCACCATCGCCGTGATGAAGATTTTCCGAAAAATGCCTTGCTGACTTATATTGAAAGTGGCGCGTCATCAGCATCTGAGCTAGTTGTTGAAGTCTTGCAGTATCAAAATGGCCGAAAACAAAAGATGTCCAAAGTCGAGGCGTCAATTGCTCTGGCAGGGATTTCAGTCGACACACAGAAATTTTCTAAAGGGACGACGGCTAGAACTTTTGAAGCCGCTTCCTATCTGCGTTCTCAGGGGGCGGATAATAATCTCATCAAGCAGTTTTTGGCGACTGAGTTTGATAAGTACAAGAAAATCAATGAAATCGTGCTCAATGCTGAATTTCAGAACAACATTGCCATCGGTGTCGGGCTTTACCGCAAGATGTATGATAATGTGACCATCGCAAAAGCAGCGGATACTCTTCTCAATATGGTGGGGATTGATGCCTCCTTTACGATTGTCAACCATGAAAATGGTTATGTGGCTGTTTCAGCCAGATCGTCAGGAGACTTCAATGTCCAACGTATTATGGAAAGTTTTGGCGGTGGCGGACATTTCAATAATGCAGCTGCGCAGATTTACGAGAAGACACCAACTGAAGTGAAGGAAGAGCTCCTGAAACTCTTAAATCGCTCCGATGAAGAAAAATAAAATTAAATAAAACAGCGTAAAATGGTATAGACCCTAAGGGAGGCAAGGCATGGCTTGTAACAACCAAGACAAAAGAACACGCTCAATTGCGAGTAGCGGCATTACATTTGGCTGCGCACTAGCGATAGTCATATCGTATGTCAAGTGGCACAGCATTTTCTGGGCATGTATTCACGGTCTGTTCAGTTGAGCCTATGTCATCTATTTTATTATAAAAGGTTATGAGTTTAGTTCAAATAAAGGAGATAAAATGAAAGTCATTTTTTTACAAGATGTTAAAGGCAAAGGTAAACGCGGCGAGGTCAAAGAAGTCCCAACTGGTTTTGCCCAAAACTTTTTAATCAAAAAAAATCTAGCCAAAGAAGCAACTGGCAAAGCCATGGCTGAGCTGAAAGGTCAAGTTAAAGCAGAGCAAAAAGCAGAGGCTGAAATTTTGGCAGAAGCCCAAGCGCTTAAATCAGAGCTTGAAAAAGAGACAACGATTGTTGAAGTCAAAGAAAAAGTCGGGGCAGATGGCCGTCTCTTTGGCGCCATTAACTCGAAAAAAATCGTAGATGCGCTCAATGCGCAGTTCAGCCTCAAACTAGATAAACACAAAATTCAATTAGAATATCCCCTCAAAGCGATTGGCTTGAAAGATGTACCAGTTAAATTGCACAAGGATGTAACGGCAACGATTCGCGTTAAAATTTCGGAGAAGTAAATGGCAGATATTGATGTGCTCAAGGCACCACCCCAAGATTTGGCAGCTGAACAAGCTGTCCTTGGGGCGATTTTCCTTGATAGTGACCGCTTAATCGAAGTATCAGAATATGTCACGGCAGATGATTTTTATAAAACCTCACACAAGATTATTTTTCGCATCATGCTGCGTTTGCAAGATGAACGCAGTCCAATTGATGTCCTGACTGTCCATTCCCTTTTGGAAAATCAAGGTGATTTAGAGACAATCGGTGGGATTTCTTATATTGCTGAATTGGCAACGAGTACGCCAACGGCTGCCCATGCGGTTTTCTACGCCAAAATTGTCGCTGAAAAGTCTTTATTGCGTAAGCTTATTAGCCAATTAACCAACTCAGTTGAACGTGCTTATTCTCAGGAAGATGCTGCAGACGACATTATCGCTGAAGCTGAAAAAGGGATAGTTGCGGTTACAGAAGGTCGGACGCGGTCTGGTTTTCGTAAAATTTCAGAAATCATTGATACTAATTATGATGAAATTGAACGTTTATCCAAGCTGAAATCAACGGTAACGGGCATTTCGACAGGTTTTCCATCTCTTGATGCGAAAACGACAGGTCTCCATGAGGGAGAGTTGATTATTCTAGCCGCCCGTCCAGCCATGGGGAAAACAGCCTTTGCCCTGAACATTGCCTCAAATATCGGCAAACTCGGACAAACTGTTGCCATTTTCTCACTGGAAATGGGTGCAGAAAGTTTGGTAAATCGGATGGTGTCGTCAGAAGGGTTAATTGATGCCCATTCTTTGAGGACTGGTAAGTTGACCGATGACGACTGGAGTAATTTGATTATTGCACAGGGCGCCTTGGCGGATAGAAGTATTTACGTCGATGATTCGCCTGGTATTAAAATCACAGAGATTCGCGCCAGATCACGAAAATTAGCCCAAGAGAAAGGCAGTCTCGGCTTGATTTTAATTGACTATTTGCAGTTGATTTCAGGCACAGGGAAAGAAAACCGGCAACAAGAAGTCTCAGAAATTTCACGGCAACTAAAAGTCTTAGCCAAGGAGTTGAAAGTACCTGTGATCGCCCTCAGTCAGCTCAGCCGTGGTGTTGAGCAACGTGAAGATAAACGTCCTAAATTATCAGACTTGCGAGAGTCCGGTTCCATCGAGCAGGATGCGGATATTGTCGCCTTTATTCATCGTGAGGCGTATTATCAAAACGCCAATGATCCCGAAGTCAAAATTGATAATAAAGCTGAGATTATATTTGCTAAGAATCGGTCGGGTGAAACCGGTACTGCCGAATTAATGTGGGTAGGTCAATTCACCAAGTTCACGAGCGTTGACACGCAGCATGAAGCGAGTCAAGGCTACTGAAAATCTAGTGTAGATTTTAGTAGACCTTTCATGTTATAATAGAAGTACTGTAAAAAGTTCATATCTTAATATGGACGTAAGGAACTGTAAACAAATAGCCTATCCTTTTTGACGGCAGATTTTCCGTTGCACATCGTCATAAAAATCTTATGTAGCCCGCTACACTGCGATTTTTATTCCTTGTTCAACAAAAAATTATCTCGCCCAAAAGCACAGTTTATTTGTTTACAGTCCCTCTGAAATCAAAGAAACGAGAGCGATAATGGATAGTCAAGAAGTTGGAAAAATCATTGAAATCAAAAAAGAAGTAGCCTCACATTTAGGCGAAGATGTCGATATTACAGACCACTACGGTCGTAAGCGTGAAAACCGTCATAAAGTGACCTTGACAGAAGTTTTTGATACGCATTTTGTTGTTGAAAAAACATTAGCACGTGGTCAAAAAATCGTTGAATCTTATATGTATGCGGACATTTTAACGCAGTCAATGCTGATTCATTATAAAGGATAGGCAGTCAGTTGTTATTCAGAAAGAAAGGAGGGGGCTATCAGCATGATGCAAGGCAACGAAGCAGATTGGCATTACGTGCCATTAAATAATTCGTTTGGTCAAAGTGTGAATAACGTTTTTTATGCAACTTTTGGCAGCCAAAAGGCATTCGTCAAAGTGAATGCTAGTCCTCTTCTGGCATCCATTTCACAAGTGGGTTTGACACCGAAAATTATCTGGACCAAGCGCAATAGCAATGGGGAGATGTTGACAGCACAATCTTGGGTTGATGGCGTTGTCCTTGCGGCAACTGAGATGGGGGATATGCAAGTCAATCAGACACTTGCCACCCTACATCATAGCAAGATGTTGGTAGAGGCCTTCAAAAAATTTGGTAATGATGTGACCACCCCGAAACAATTGGTAGATAGATTGTATCAACATGCGCATAGAAGTTTGATTCAAAATTCTTACTTGTCAAATGCTTTATCCGAATTACGCGAAGCAACACCTAAGTTCGAGGTGCAAAATGCCGTCGTGGTACATGGAGATGTCAACCATCATAACTGGTTGAAAAATGACCACAGTGGGAAAATTTACTTAGTGGATTGGGATACGGTTGCTTTATCTGACGCCTTTGTGGATGTGGCGCATCTCTTGGGTCACTATATTGCCCCGAGTCAATGGCGAGAATGGTTAGAGTACTCGGGTTATCGGGTAGATGAAGAAACATTTGTTAAAATCAAATGGTATGGAACACTATCATTTTTAAAACAAATCAACGAAAATTTATGGTCTGATAACCTACAGGCTGCGAATTTAGAAATTCTGGGTTTGCGAAATTTTTGTGATATTTTTAAATAATGTATGGGGAGACTAGCGTCTCCTTGTTTCAGTTAAAGGGAAAGGTTTAAATCACTAATTTGAACTTTTCTGACCATAACATATTGCGTTGCGTAACAGGTAGACATAGGAGTGAAAAAAGAAAAGATGCGAGTCAGAAATCGGAAAGGCGCCCCAGAAATGATGGCAGCCAATACCCAATATGTGGTTGAAAATCCAGAGGCCTTTAAAGGTAAATGGGCGGAAAAATTTGGCAATAATCATCCTATCCATGTCGAAGTTGGGTCGGGAAAAGGGGCTTTTATTACGGGTATGGCAGAGCGCCATCCAGATATTAATTATATCGCCATTGATATGCAGTTGACAGTTTTATCTTATGCTTTGGATAAGGTGCTGGAACTGAATTTGCCAAATATCCAACTCTTGCACGTTGATGGCAGCAGCCTGACCAATTATTTTGCGACTGGCGAAGTTGATTTAGTCTACTTGAATTTCTCGGATCCGTGGCCTAAGACACGCCATGAAAAGCGTCGCTTGACTTACAAAGATTTTCTGAAAACCTACGAAACTATTTTAGTCAAAAATGGACAAGTCCATTTTAAAACGGATAACCGCGGCTTGTTTGAGTACTCGCTCGCATCGATGAGCCAATATGGTATGACTTTACAACAAGTCTGGCTAGATTTACATACAGATGTGGCATTTACCGAAAAAAATGTGATGACAGAATATGAGGCGAAATTTTCCTCAAAAGGTCAAGTCATCTATCGCATGGAGGCGCAGTTTTAATATGAAATGTCCTAAATGTCAATCAGAAGAATCAAAAGTCATCGACAGTCGTCAGGCTGAAAATGCCATCAGACGCCGCCGTGAATGCGAAAATTGTGGCAATCGTTTTACAACCTTTGAACGTATCGAAGAAATGCCCTTGCTCGTCATTAAAAAAGATGACACCCGCGAAGTCTTTAACCGTGATAAAATTATCACAGGGATTGTTCGTAGTGCCCGCAAACGACCAGTTTCTTCTGAGTCGATTGAAAAAGCGGTGGAACGTGTTGAGCGCAAGGTGCGAATGTTGGCTGAAAATGAAGTCCATTCGGATATCATTGGTGAGTTTGTCATGGAAGAATTGGCTGAACTAGATGAGATTACCTATGTGCGTTTCGCCAGTGTTTATCGTAGCTTCAAAGACGTCAGCGATCTCGAAGACCTCTTGCGAAATATTACTAAAAAGAATAAGTAGGAAAAAATATGCGACCCATTGATAAATTCACAGTCAAAAACGCTGACAAAACCAGCTTTGATGCCGGTGTTTTTGTCATGTTCTATCAACCGATTATTGGGCGGAATGGGTTTGCCTTGTACCAGCTTTTGCGTGCTTTTCCAACTCACAAGGGGCGCTTGTCAGATTTGCTCAATCATCTGGATTACGGCTTGAACGAGTTGATGAATGGCTTTGACCAGTTATCAGCTTTGCACTTACTAGACATTTATGAGGACCATGGCGAGCTGACACTAGTTTTACAGAGCCATTTGACGCCGGAGTTTTTCCTATCAGATGGGCTTTACAAGCAATTGCTAACGGATAAAATCGGGCAACCTGCACTTGAAAAATTGATAAGAGAAACTGACTTCTCAGGTCAAAAAATCTCTAAGAAGTTTTCAGATGTCTACCGTGTGGCGGAATTGCCCGAAACGATAGATATTTCAGTGCCTGTTGATAAGGGATTTGACTTAGCATACTTCAAGACAACCATGGAAAATAAAGGGATTCAGTTTGCTGATGAAAGCAAAGATACACTAGCGCTATACGCTTTAGCTGATAAATTTGATTTGGACTGGTATGATTTGTTCAAAATCGCTGAAACGACGCAAAATGCTGACCAGTCGCTTAATACAGCCAATATGTCTCGCCATTTAATTGCGCAAAACCAAAAACAACCTCGCTTACTTGATTTTTCAAAAGCCGAACAAGCGCTAATCAGAACGGCTAAGTCCGAAAAACCAGAGGCACTGCTGTCGAAAATCAAGAAAAGCCGATTTGACGGGTACCCAACTCAAAAAGAAAAACAGCTGCTCGTGCGACTTTCTCGTGACGGTGTAGCGCCAGAAATCCAAAATATGCTGATAATCTATTTCTTGGAAATTCGGGGTTATTCTAATGTCTCAGACTATATAGAAGAGCAAGCTAATCGCTGGAAGAAAGAACAGGTGACATCGGCCGAGCTCGCAGCCAAGTGGTTAGCGACCTATCAAAATAAGCAGGCTGATAAAGCAAATAAGAAAGTACAACCACTGAAAAAAACGCCACCTGCTGGTAGTGAAATACCTGACTGGTATGATCCTGATTATAAAAATGAAACCAGTAGGGTTCAACAGGCTGAGCTAGAAAAAATCAGACGTCAAGCACTTGACAAAATGAATGGTGGTGAATAATATGGCAATGGAATCAATAGCAGATGCGATGGCAAATCGTTTAGACGTCAAAAAATATCAGGAATTGACTGCCAAGATTTTGGATAATCCTGAAATCAAAACTTTTATTCAAGACAACGAATTTGAGCCGACACAAGTGAATAAATCCCTGTCGAAGTTTAACGAATATCTAAAAGAAAAAGCTAAATTCGTTGCGGGTGAACCCACTAAAATATCAGGTTATGAGCCAATTCTTTTTAATAATGAAGGTTTTGCTGATGTGACTTATCGTGCAACAGCAGAAACCTTAGCAAAAGAAGCTGAAATCAGCAAAAAACGTCGGGTTAAATTGATTGGTATGCCGAGAGATTTTGCTGATGTTATCTGGGATGATGTCCTTTTAGATGATGCCAATCGTGTTGCTGCCTATCAAGCTGTTGCTGAATTTATAGCAAATTATCCCAATCAAAACGGTGTCTATCTCTATGGTCAATTCGGTGTTGGCAAGAGCTTTATGATGGCTGCCATGGCGAATAAGTTGGCAGAGAAGGGGATTTCTACTAGCTTGATTCATTATCCGTCTTTTATTTCTGACAACACTGGCTTTGATGAGTTAAAGTGGCAGGCTAATGACATTAAAAAAGTCCAAGTCTTAGTCTTGGACGACATTGGCGCCGAAAGCAATAACGACTGGATTCGCGATAACATTTTGCAAGTCATTTTGCAGTATCGGATGCAGGAAAATTTGCCGACATTTTTCACGTCGAATTTAACCATGGATGAGCTTGAGATGCGGCTTGCTATGACTAAAAAAGGAGATGAAACTTGGGCTGCTAAGCGAGTCATGGAGCGTGTACGTAAGCTGTCGAGAGAGTTTCGTTTGGAGGGAGAAAATCGTCGCAATGGTTAATGATACGATTAAACTTATGTTACAGCACACCTCTGTCAGAAATTTTACAGCAGAAAAAATCCCCGCTGAGACAATGAAAACGATAATTGAGGTGGGGCGTGCTGCCTCAACTTGGAAAAATTTTCAGTCATATTCGATTATCAATGTGCAGACGGATGAGACCAAAAGCAAAATTTTTGACTTGCAACCTCAGAAGTCAATCAAGCATGCGTCTCATTTTCTAGTTTTTGTTGGTGATTTAAACAGAGCAGAGAAAGCAACGAAATTGCACACTGGGGAATTTTTCCCAGAAGGTGCTGAGAATTTATTGATTTCATCTGTCGATGCTAGTTTGGCTGCGCAAAATACCTTGCTTGCAGCAGAGAGTCTAGGCTACGGCGGTGTGATTGTGGGCCTTATCCGCGCTCAAGCTGCTGAATTGTCAGCGCTTTTGGATTTACCAGACTACACATATCCATTATTTGGCGTAGCCTTGGGTGTACCTGCTCGCCGAAATGCAGTCAAACCACGCCTGCCTTATGAGGCGGTTGTCTTTGACGAACGTTATCAAGAGCAAACGGCGCAAGTCATTCAAGACTATGACAAAATGCAAGCAGAGTTTGCTGGAGACCGCCGTCTTGACAGCGACTGGAGTGAGAGAATCGCTGCACAGTTCGGTGTGCCATCACAATCAGCGACTTTGACGAATTTACAGGATAAGGGTTTGGTGTCGTAGTATAAAAAATAAGCTCATCGCATTTTTTGCGAGAGCTTATTTTGACATTATTGAGCATCATGATTTTCGGTGTTATTTTAACATCTATTCCAGTGAGGCATATTGTATAAATGGATTTATGTAGAAATTTCATTATTGATTTCCTTAAGAAGAATTTCACTTGAAATTTTAGCTTTCTTTTGGGTTTCTTTTTGCTTGTGAATATAGTTTTTAAATTTGAAGATACCCGCAGTAATTGCTACAATTCCGATTGCTCCAAGTGTGATGAGAAGTGGTTTAAGAATTTCATTTCTTCCATATAGTCTTCCTTCTTCTCTGATATCTTCTAAGTAAGCTTCAGGACCTCCATGATGTTTAGCTTCTTTTGCTAATTCGGCATAATTCCAATCTTGTGACATTGATGTTCTCCTCATTGTTTGATAAATTGTAATCTTGCATTTTTACGGTCTTCAATGCCAAAAATATCAAGAGCTATTGTGACAATATTTCCTTCTCTTAATTCAACAGCAACATCTGGTGAGGAAGTCGTTAGTTTGACCTTATGATCTAGACTAGCATCATCAAAATCATTGATAGCTATGCGCCAACCTTCAGTTGAGTTTTTTGCACTTAGTGGTTGACTTGATTGAAGTTTATAAATCCCTGGATTTATATCTCTTCCAACAATCCATGAACCGATATAAAATTCTGTTTGTGGGGTTGCGGTAGGCACTGCAGTAAATTTTACTTTTGATATATTGCTAAACTGCCAAACATCACCTTTGAAATTAAGTACCCTAATTTTTGATAACTGTCTAGTTTCGGGTGCACCAGCAGTGTAGTTATTAAACGGATAATGAAATCCATCGTGCTTGCCATGTATATTACCTTCGCCACCCAATATTTCCATGTCATAGATACCTGGTTTGATACTATCATCTAAGCCTACATTCATATCTCCAGTCACATAAAGTTCATCAGTAGAGATAGATTTTTCAGCCCAACTAGCAATCTTTTCTAGAGTGCTAGACTCGGTATTTGATTCTGTTTTGACATCAGAACTCGCTTTTACAGCGCTACTACCTAATGAGTTTGAAGATGAAATTTTTTTGTCTACATTTGAAGTAGCACACGCAGTTAAGCTCGCAATAGCAAGCAAACTTGCTGACAATAAAATAATTTTTTTCATGGGGAATTCTCCTAAAATTTTAGTAAAGCAATAAGCTTTCCATTATAAGCAGTGTAGTTTTGAAAAAATCCAAAGTATTGCAATACTTTCCTTAATGTACTAACATTAAGGAACCTTAACTTGTACGTCTTTGATGATGATTTTGAAAAAGATGAGCAGGAGTAAACGTATTATGTTATACTTAGACTTGAGTGCTTAGCAAGTGGAAAAGCACGGCAACATAAAGGAGAAAACAATGGCATTACCTACAGTAGCAATCGTCGGCCGACCAAACGTCGGCAAATCGACCATTTTTAATCGAATCGCAGGCGAACGGATTTCCATCGTCGAAGATACACCCGGCGTGACACGTGACCGGATTTACACAACCAGCGAATGGCTCAATAAAAAATTCGCCATGATTGATACAGGTGGTATCGAAATGGCGGATACGCCATTTATGGCACAAATCAAGGCGCAAGCTGAGATTGCTATGGATGAGGCTGATGTCATTGTTTTCGTCGTGGACGGTGAAAATGGCGTGACAGATGCGGACGAATATGTCGCACAAATCCTTTACAAAACGGCTACCCCCGTCATCCTCGTCGTCAATAAAATCGACAACCCTGAGCGCCGCATGGAAATTTTCGATTTCTACAGCCTTGGTTTGGGCGAACCTTATCCTGTTTCTGCGGTTCATGGGATTGGGACTGGGGATGTCCTCAATGCCATCATCGACAACCTACCAGTCGAAACTGAAGCAGAAAATCCAGACATCGTCAAGTTTTCATTGATTGGTCGACCAAATGTCGGCAAATCAAGCTTGATTAATGCCATTTTAGGCGAAGACCGCGTCATCGCAAGCCCGATTGCAGGTACTACCCGCGATGCCATCGATACCAACTTCACGGACGGAGAAGGTCAAGAGTTCACCATGATTGACACCGCGGGTATGAGAAAGCGTGGGAAAGTCTACGAATCAACCGAGAAATATTCAGTCATGCGTGCCATGCGTGCCATTGACCGTTCGGACGTTGTCCTCATGGTACTAAACGCCGAAGAAGGTATCAGAGAATACGATAAAAGGATTGCAGGCTTTGCCCATGAGGCAGGTCGTGGCATTATCATCGTTGTCAACAAATGGGATACCATTGACAAAGACAACAAGACCCTTCAAAAATGGGAAGAAAAAATTCGTGACGAGTTCCAATATCTCAACTATGCACCGATTATTTTCGTCTCAGCTGAAACCAAACAACGTCTCAATAAATTACCTGACTTGATTAAATCAGTCAGCCAAGCCCAAAATATGCGCATTCCATCTGCCGTGCTTAACGATGTGATTATGGATGCGATTGCTATCAATCCAACGCCAACCGATAAAGGACGGCGTCTCAAGATTTTCTATGCCACACAAGTGGCGATAAAACCACCGACATTTGTCGTCTTTGTCAATGAAGAAGAACTCATGCACTTTTCATATGCAAGAATGCTAGAAAATCAAATTCGGAAAGCTTTTGTTTTTGAAGGGACACCGATTCATTTGATTGCTCGTAAACGGAAGTAATGTTTATGACATCTGAAAATGAGCCAATTGACATCACGAGACAAGTGTCAGCTATTTCGGTAACAAAATCAAGTGGCACTCAGGTTGACTATTATCTCTATCCTGAGTTTGAAATTCATAAGAATTCGCTTCCCGCTGGTGTTGTCCAAGATTGGCACAAACATCAGGAACTTGATGAAAATATTATCGTGACTTCTGGCGAAATTACGGTTGAGTATCTGGCAAATAGTCACGTTTCAAGTCAAACAATACACGAAAATGATGTCTTACGTGTGAAACAAAGTATTCATCGGCTATCCAATCAATCAAGTGAACCAGCCCAATTCATCGTTTTTCGTTTTATGCCAACGGGTAGAGAACAGTCGGAGCGGATGAAACGCGATAAAGTTGACTGTGAAAAAATGATGAAATAAGTCTTTAAGACAAGAAAAAATGAGTGAAATCATACAAGAAAAAATGAGTGAAATCATAAATTTGCATTCTGTCAAAATTATGGTATAATAGTTCTAAAGAACAAAGAAAGGAGCGCTCACATTGGGCGCTCCTGTTGTTTGAATTTTTATAAATGATTTTAGGGTCATAACTATAGAAAGCCTTTGAGCGGACATCTACTCATTTAAGGGTACCTCTAAAAACTGCTTTTGATGACTTTTGAGTTAAATATTTCTAGTTGAAAGCATTGCTTTCAATCAACCAATGAGGACAACGAAGTTGTCTTCGGCTAGGCATTGCGACAAGGCTTGTGGCTGCGGTTACTCGCCACAGAAAGCCCAGTGCTACTGCAAGGTGCGAAGCAATAACGACGCGATAGGAAAATTTAGCCAAAAGAGGCAAATCTGAGTTTTTAGAGGTGCCCTTAACCAAATAAAGAAAACATTTTCGGCTATTTTCCGCCACTTCATCGTTGATAAGTCCTGCCGTACACCTGTACATCATCGCTTTATCGCCTCGAATTGACGGAAAATATCTCAAACATTTTGTTTCCTTTCTTTAGTTAAATGAGTATATTCGCGAATGACCCCGCTTGGACGAAGCGAAAGCAGAGGTCAAGTTTCAAGATTTTGCGAAGTAAAATCGTAGAAAGGAATTTTATGTCTACAAACATCACAGAAGTTGTGTTGGCACATCTTGAAGGTCTCTTGCCTGAGCCTTTTGAGTTGGTGGATGTCGAATGGTCAAAAATGGGAGCAGACCATGTTTTATCTGTCCTTGTTGATAAGCCAGAAGGGATTACACTGCAAGACACAGCTGACTTGTCAGAAATCATCAGTCCAGAATTGGATAAGATGTCACCAGATCCTTTTCCCTCGGAGTATATGCTTGAGGTAGCAAGCCCCGGTGCTGAGCGTCCGCTCAAAAAAGCAACTGACTTCGACAAGTACATCGGTGCCTATGTTTTTGTTAAGCTCTACCAAAAAGTTGCAGGAGAAAAAGAGTTTGTCGGCGATTTAGTCGCTTTTGATGGCAATCTAATCACCCTCAATTATCTAGACAAAACACGTCAGAAAACAGTTGAGCTTGAATTATCAAACATTGCCAAAGCTCGGACACAAGTCAAACTATAATAAAATATAGAAGCATTTAAATTTAAAAAGAAAGTTGGAGACACATGAGTAAGGAAATGCAAGCTGCATTCACCCTTTTGGAGGAAGAAAAAGGCATCTCGCCTGAAGTTGTGATTGGTGCGATTGCTGAGGCTTTAACAGCGGCTTACAAAAAACAATACAATCAATCACAAAACGTGACGATTGAGTACAACGACGCCAAAGGAGATTTTATCGTTTACTCAACGCGTGAAGTTGTAGATGAAGTTTTTGATAGCCGTTTGGAAATGAGCCTAGAGGATGCCCTCGCACTCAATTCACACTATCAAATCGGCGATAAAATTCGTTTTGAAGAAAAACCGAAAGATTTTGCTCGGACAGCAGCTAATGCAGCCAAACAAGTCATTATGAACAAAATGCGTGAGGAATCACACACCATCATCTATAATGAATTCAAACGCTATGAAAATGAAATCATTCAGGGAACTGTAGAGCGTGTCGATGACCGTGCGATCTTTATCAATCTTGGTAAAGTTGACAGTATGCTTGGTAAACGTGATCAAATTCCGGGCGAGCGTTATCAGATTGGCGACAAAGTCAAAGTCTACGTTTCAGCTGTTGAACAGTCGAAAAAAGGCCCAATCGTTTATGTCAGCCGGACACATCCTGATTTGCTCAAACGGATGTTTGAAAAAGAAATTCCAGAAGTTTACGATGGTACGGTTGAAATTATCAGTATTGCGCGTGAGGCTGGCGATCGGGCCAAAGTTATCGTTAAATCTAACGATGCCAATGTTGATGCGATTGGGACAATCGTTGGCCCGCGTGGCTCACGGATTCGGACTTTGGTTGATGAATTACATGGCGAAAACATGGATATTATCGAATGGAACGAAGACCGTGCGACATTGATTAAGAATGCCTTGAAACCGGCGCAAGTCACAGATGTGATTATTGACGAAGAAACAGGCGAAACGGTTGTCATCGTACCAGATGAACAATTATCATTGGCTATCGGTAAACGTGGACAAAATGTCCGTTTGGCAGCTCACGTGACCAATAATAAAATCGACATCAAGTCTCAAACAAAATTTGATCAGGAAGCTGCGGACGTTCAAGCAGAAGAAATTGAAGCAGATTTTGCTGACGAAGTGCTTGACTAATTTGATTGACACAGGAGAGGAGTGAGTCACCATGGTGAAGACCAAAAAAATTCCTTTACGAAAATCTGTCGTCTCAAACACACAATTTCCTAAAAGAGAACTGTTGCGAATCGTCTATAATAAAGCAGGCGACATCAGTATTGACCCAACAGGAAAAGCTGCAGGGCGCGGCGCTTATATCGCCATCAAAAATGACGAAGCGCAGCAAGCCAAGAAAAAACGGGTTTTTGATCGTGTGTTTCAGACGCAGATTGCGGATCATTTTTATGACGAGTTAATCCTTTACGTCGATCATCAAGTCGAACGTGAAAAATTAGCAAAGGTGACCTATTCAATCGATGAGGCACCAGAAATTTAAGGCTAAACTATGACTGAAATAACAGATTTCAATAAAACAAAACTGGCGAATTCCCTAGGAATGGCCAAGAAAGCCGGAAAGATTGTGACAGGTGAAGAACTTGTCATCAAATCTATCCAGGCAGACCGTGCAAGATTAGTATTTGTTGCCCATGATGGCGCACCTAATCTTGTCAAACGTATCACTGATAAAACAACCTATTATGAAATTCCCATGCTAGACATCTTTTCTGCGGCCGAACTTTCTCACGCTATTGGTAGCGACCGGAAAGTCATCGCTGTTCAAGATAAAGGATTTGCCAAGAAAATGGAGAGTCTTATGAAATAAGAATAAAAAGGTGATCATGAGCGCTTAGCGCCGTATGAAAATAGGAAATCACATAGCTCTGCGCTTGCGCAGGTTCTGAGATTTATCTTTTTCACTAGGAGCTGCTCATTATGAACCGGATTAAGAAGGAGGACATCAACATGTCTGAAAAAAAACGTATTAACCAAATTGCTAAAGAGAGTGGATTAACTAATAAAGAACTTGTCGACCATGCCCAAAAAATCGGTTTACCCGTTAAATCGCACAGCTCAAGCATTGATGCTGAACAAACTAAACAGTTATTAAGCTCTTTTAAAGCTGCGGGAAATGGTAGTAAACAAGAAAAAACGACCAAGGCTACGCCCAAAAAAGTTGCAGAACCCAAAACTCAGAATCGTGTGATTGTGTCTGGCGGTAAAAAAGTCGTGACTGAAACAGAAACAGGCAACCGTCCGATTGTTGTCGGTGGTAAGAAAGTGCTGTCAGATGACGAAGTGTCTAGTGGTCGTGTCATTTCAGTAGGTGGCAAAACAGTTCCGCCAGCACCAAAAGCTGAGACTAAACAAGCTGTACCTGCTCAACAGGACAAGGTAGTCAACAAGTCTGCACAACCTGCGGCAAAAAAACAAGCTGAAAATAAGTCAGTAAAGAAAGCAGATAGTAAAGTAGAAACGAAAACTAAAGCGGAAACGTCGAAAAAAGTAGAGCGCCCAGCCAATGGTGGGATTAAAGTGATTAAGCGTGCGGAAGATATTAAACCGAAAAATGGTGGCATCAAAGTCATTCAACGTGCTGCTGATGTTGCGCCAGCAAGTCAAGGTAATGCCAACGCTAACCGCAATAAAAATAAGAAAAACCGCAATAATGGCAATAACGCCCAAGGACAAAGTAACCAAGGTGGCGGTAATCGTCAAGGCGGTCCATTACGTGTCAATGATAACCGGAACCAAGTTCGGAATGCCCGTAACTCTAACTGGAATAGTAATAAGAAGAAAAAAGGCAAACGTGGTGGTCAACAAGTTGCGCCACAACCAGTGGTTCAACGTAAATTCCATGAGCTGCCTGAAAGCCTCGTTTATTCTGAAGGCATGACAATCGCAGATTTGGCAAAACGTTTGAAACGTGAACCAGCTGAGCTTGTAAAAAAATTGTTCATGATGGGGATCATGACGACCCAAAACCAGTCTTTGGATAGCGATACGATTGAACTCTTGCTTTTGGACTATGGTGTCACACCTGAGAAAAAAGTCGAAGAAGATAAGACAGATATCGAACGTCTTTTCATTGAAGAGGGTTATCTCAATGAAGCTGAACTTGTTGAGCGTCCACCGGTGGTGACAATCATGGGTCACGTTGACCATGGTAAAACAACCTTGCTTGATACACTTCGTAATTCACGCGTAACAAGTGGCGAAGCGGGTGGTATCACGCAACATATCGGTGCTTACCAAATCGAAGAAAGTGGCAAAAAAATCACTTTCTTGGATACACCGGGACATGAGGCTTTCACAAGTATGCGTGCGCGTGGTGCGTCTGTCACAGATATTACGATTCTTGTCGTGGCAGCTGACGACGGCGTGATGCCCCAAACTATTGAGGCAATTAATCACTCAAAAGCAGCCGGTGTGCCAATCATCGTCGCCATTAACAAAATCGATAAACCGAGTGCTAACCCACAACGCGTGATTCAAGAGCTTGCTGAACATGGTATCATGAGTCAAGCATGGGGCGGGGAATCTGAATTCGTTGAGATTTCAGCCAAATTCAACACAAATATTGATGCCTTGTTAGAAACGGTGCTCTTGGTGGCAGAAATCCAAGAACTCAAAGCTGATCCAACGGTTAAAGCCATCGGTACGGTTGTTGAAGCGCGTCTTGACAAAGGAAAAGGTGCCATTGCAACCCTTCTCGTTCAACAAGGGACTTTACATCAACAAGACCCAATCGTAGTTGGCAATACTTTCGGACGTGTCCGTGCCATGGTCAATGATTTAGGTCGCCGTGAAAAAACTGCTGGCCCATCAAGTCCAGTTGAAATCACTGGTTTGAATGATGTCCCACAAGCGGGTGACCATTTTGCCGTCTTTGAAGACGAAAAAACAGCCCGCTCAGTCGGTGAGGAACGTGCCAAACGTGCCCTCTTTAATCAACGCAATAACACACACCGTGTCAGCCTTGAAAACCTGTTTGATACCCTTAAAGAAGGTCAAATCAAGTCTGTCAATGTCATCATCAAAGCTGACGTCCAAGGTTCCGCAGAAGCATTGGCAGCATCGTTGCAAAAAATTGAAGTTGAAGGCGTTAAAGTTGATATCGTTCATAGTGCTGTTGGTGCCATCAATGAATCAGATGTCTCACTTGCCGAAGCAGCAAATGCTGTGATTATTGGTTTCAATGTTCGACCGACACCACTTGCGCGTGTCCAAGCTGAAACTGATGAAGTTGAAATTCGTCTACACAGCATCATTTATAAAGTCATTGAAGAAGTTGAGACTGCCATGAAAGGTATGCTTGACCCTGAATTTGAAGAAAAAATCATCGGTGAAGCAGTCGTTCGTGAAACCTTTACAGTTTCTAAAGTTGGTACCATTGCCGGATTCATGGTCTTGTCAGGTTCAGTCAAACGTGATGCCAGCGTCCGTGTGATTCGTGATGGGATTGTCATCGCAGATGGTAACTTGTCATCTCTGAAACACTTTAAAGACGACGTCAAAGAAGTCAGAAAAGGTAATGAAGGTGGTCTTATGATTGATGGCTACAACGATATTGCTGTTGATGATACCTTTGAAGTCTACGAAATGGTGGAGATTAAACGTTAAAATGACGATTTTGAAACCTAAAATATCAGCAAACTTGCCTGTCTCAAATGATTTAATTTTGGCAGAAGAAGCTTATTTTGAAGAACACCATTATAAGGATAGTAAAGCAGACCGTTCATCTTGCGAACGTGTCTGTTTTCGTCAATCTGTTTTCACAAATTGTGATTTTTCAGGCGTTAATTTTACCAGTTTTGAATGTTTAGATGTTGTTTTCAACCATTGTGATTTATCCAATGTTGCGTGGTTATCAGGTGTTTTTCATCGCGTTGAATTCAACAATTGTCGCATGACAGGTGCTAATTTTGCCGAAAGTGTCTTGCATAACTGTGTGTTTAACAATGCTTTGTTAAACTATACCTCGTTCAATTTTACCAAGTTTAAAAATACCCAGTTTCTTGAGTCGCCATTACAAGACAGTGAGTTTATGGAAGTTATTTATACCAATTTAAATTTTCAGTCTTGTGAGTTGACAGCATCAAATTGGGCGCACACAGCCATGAACCAGCTTGATTTTTCGAGTTCGACATTTGAACACTTAACTTATAGTTTAGAACGTATCAAGGGATTGAAAGTTAGTCCTAGTCAAGCGCTGACCTTAGCGACATCTTTAGGGATTCGCATTGTTCAAGAATTGTAAAGTTTATTATAAATAGAAAATCATAGAGAGGAGAAACCATGTCAAATACACATCGTAGTGACCGTGTCGCGGTTGAACTCATGCGTGAAATTAATGATATTTTACGTCTGAAAATTCGCGACCCTCGTGTGCAAAAAGTCAATATTTCTGACGTCCAAATCACGGGTGACCTCAGTCAAGCGACGGTCTATTATAGCTTGTTGTCTGACCTCGCATCAGATAACGAAAAAGCTAGAATTGGCCTTAAAAAAGCAACTGGCGCCATCAAAAGTGAATTGGCTAAGCGCATGACGCTTTATAAAATTCCTGATTTGATTTTTGCTAAAGATGAATCTGTTGCCTATGGTGGCAAAATTGATGAATTATTACGCAATTTGAATCAGGATTAAATAATTAAAAAACGAACGATTATTTAAGAATCGTTCGTTTTTCTGTTGTCACCCGTAAAGTTTGATGCGCTTTAAGTTGATGAATTTCACCATCAATTTGAACAGGCTGATCACTTGTAATCTCTAATGTAAAGGAGCCGTCTATCATATGGTGAACATGTTTATTAGCTAAATGTTTGGCTTTTAGCACTTTAGGAATCAAAGCAAAAATACCTAGGAGATGAATGCGGTCGACTTCAACTAAATGAATATCGGCATCCATGAGACTAGCATCTGGCGCTAGTGGCACGCCACCACCAAAAAAAGGATGTTTGGTTAAAGTAAAAAGAAATGTCTTAGTAAAAGTCACGCCATTGACAGTCACTTGGAATGGTTTCTTGGAGAAAATAATTTTTAAAGCAGTCGTTAAATAAGCCAGTTGTCCCAGTTTTAAAGTATTTAAGAACCCTTTGGTCAGACTTTGATTTGTGGCATCAACAATCGCCGCATCAAGCCCTATTCCGAAATTGTTTGTTGCAATACCTGATAAACCTTCAGACTCATATTTCAAGACATAAATCGTTTGGGGTGTCGATTTGTGAATATTGTCAAATGTTTCAATCGTATCTTGCAGAGACACCTCAAGTCCTCTGGCGAAGTCGTTACCAGAACCAGCAGGGATATAAGAAAAGGCTTGTTCTGCTGGTAATGCATTAACAGCCAGGGAAATTGTACCATCACCGCCAATAATGATGATGCGGTCATTCATGTTTTTTTGTGCCAGAATATCCGTCATTAACCGATGCTCATCAAGTGGCTGCTGTGTGTTAAAGAGATGATAAGTTATCTTTTGTTGTGTCAAATAAGCTGTCAGCTTATCCGTTACTTGCTGCCCATGCCCATGGCCTGCATGGGGATTCGCTAATATGTAATAATCCATACCTATTATTTTACCAAAAAAATGGTAGAGGTGTTGAGAAAGGGTTAGAAATCAGGTATAATAAAAGTTAGAATAGTCTAACAATTAACCATAGAGCAGTCAAATCAAAGTATATAGTAGAAACCGTAGTCAACGGTTTTTAATTTAGAAAGTCCGCCATGAAAGAAAATACGCGTCGCTTAATCGATTATTCCCTTCCCGCAGTGTTTGAAAATATTTTGCAAACGAGCGTCGGTTTTGTGGATAGCGTCCTAATCGCAAAAATCTCACTAGTCGCCGTCTCTGCGGTCAGTCTTGTCAATGGCGTCATGGCTGTCTATCAAGCGGTTTTTATCGCCTTAGCCGTCGCTGTCGCAACTGTCGTATCTAATGCTGCAGGTGCCAGAGCAACGAAAGAAGTTTCAGAAAACGTTAGGCAATCTATAGCACTGTCTTTGGTTATTGGCGTGATTTTATCGATTTTGTCCTTAGTTTTAGCCGAGCCCATTTTACGAGCAATGGGGGCAAGGGATGAAATTTTACAGCAAGGGATTGTTTTTTTTCGTGTAATTGCTGGCACGAGTGTCCTCATCGTTTTGATGACCGTATTAGGTCAGTTGATCCGGACTGCTGGTCAACCGAGAACGCCTTTAACTATTAATTTAGTTGTTAATATTCTAAATTTCTGTCTGGATGTTGTGCTTATTTTTGGTTTATTTGGTTTGCCAAGACTTGGCATTCTGGGGGCTGGGATTGGCACAGCACTTTCCAGATTAATTGGTGTGGGTTTACTCTTTCATAAACTACAAAAAACGACACATCGTTTGAAAGGCCCCGTGATTAGTTTAAAATATCAGCTTTTCAAAACTGAAATCGTTAAAAGAGCGCTACCGATTATGGGAGAGCGATTAATGATGCGACTTGGGGATATTGTAATTTTTGTTATCATCATCGCTTATGGTAGTAAAGTTTTTGCTGGTAACGCCATTGGTGAGACAATAACAGCTTATAACTATCTTCCAGCATTTGGTTTTGCAACAGGAGCAAGTATTTTAATTGCGAGAGCCTACGGTGCAAAAGATAGTCTAGAAATACGGACGTTGACCAAAAAATCCTTTGTTATGACAGCAATTATAAGCACCTTTGTTGGTGGTATGATTTTTGCTTTTTCGAGTTTTATTTTGAATTTCTTTACTAACGATGCGGTAGCTGTTTCAGCGGCACATGTTGTTATTTTGATTTCATTTGTCAGCGAACCGATAGTTGCTGGCGTCATTATCTATACAGCTGCCCTCCAAGCGATGGGAGATGCAAAAACACCTTTTTATGCCACGATGTTTGGCATGTGGATAATTCGCATAGGTCTTGCTTGGATTTTAGGAACAGCATTTGGTATGGGAATTTGGGGCGTATGGATTGCCACGGTTTTAGATAATATTTTCCGTTTAATTGTGTTAAAATTAGTGTATGAATGTCGAATTGAAAATCAAAACATTAACAGAACAACTTAATCAATATGCACACGCATATTATACATTAGATAATCCAGTCGTTGAAGATGCAGAATATGACCGTCTCTACCGTGAACTTGTCACATTGGAAACTGAAAATCCAAATCTCGTTCGAGCAGATTCGCCAACGCATCGAACCGGCGATGTCGTACTATCAGGCTTTAAAAAGTATACCCACGACTATCAGCTCTATAGCTTACAAGATGCATTTTCAAAAGAGGAGCTTGAAGCATTTGATGCCCGCGTGCGCAAAGAAATCCCAGATCCTGAATATATTTGTGAACTCAAAATTGACGGCTTATCCTTGTCTCTTGTTTATGCTAATGGCGTGTTGGAGACAGCGGCAACACGTGGTGACGGCAGTATAGGAGAGGATATTACAGAACAGGTCAAACGAATCAAAGATGTTCCATTAGTCTTGAGTGAACCGATTGATATTGTTGTTCGAGGCGAAGCTTATTTACCCCGTCGTAATTTTCAAAAATTAAATTTAGAACGTGAAGAAGAAGGTTTGCCATCATTCGCTAATCCGCGTAATGCTGCAGCAGGTACTTTGCGACAACTCGACACGAAAGTCGTTGCAAAACGTGGTCTTGCAACTTTCCTCTATCAAGAAGCAAGCCCGGCGACTAATGACACGCAAGAAGAAGTCCTAGAGTATCTGGAAAAACTAGGTCTTGTAGTCAATGAGCAGCGAGCTTTTGCGACCAACATAAGTGAAATTTGGGCGTTTATTGAAAAGGTTGCAGCTCAACGTGATTCACTTGCCTATGACATAGATGGCGTTGTGATTAAGGTAAATCAATTAGCGCAGCAAGATGCACTTGGTTTCACCGTGAAATTTCCAAAATGGGCGATAGCCTATAAATTTCCAGCTGAATTGGCTGAAACTGAAATTTTAAGTGTTGATTGGACTGTTGGTAGAACAGGTGTTGTCACACCGACTGCTAATATGATACCAGTGTTATTAGCTCAGACAACTGTTGCAAGAGCAACCTTGCATAATGTTGATTATATCAAGGAAAAGGATATTCGATTAGGCGATAAAGTTGTGATTTACAAGGCTGGAGACATCATCCCTGCTGTTCAGCGCGTTCTTTTGGACAAAAGACCTTCTGATTCTGTTGATCTAGATATTCCAAAACATTGCCCAGAATGTGAGTCAGATTTACTGCATTTTGAAGATGAAGTTGCCTTGCGCTGTGTTAATCCGCTATGCCCTGCTCAAATACGAGAGAAATTAATCCATTTTGCCAGTCGTGGTGCCATGAATATTACGGGTCTTGGGATTGCAGTGGTAACGCAACTTTTTGACAAAAAACTCATTACTGATGTTGCTGATTTATATCAACTTACTATAGATGACCTTCTAAAACTAGATAAAGTTAAAGAAAAATCAGCTGAGAAATTATATCAAGCTATTCAATCTTCTAAAGAAAATTCAGTTGAAAAATTGATTTTTGGATTAGGTATTCGTCATGTTGGTTCAAAAGCAGCTAAAATAATTGCTGAAAACTTATCGAATTTGGATAGTATTGCGACTGCAACAGTTGAGACATTATCAGCCATTCCAACGATTGGCACAGTACTGGCCGAAAGTTTGACAAAATATTTTGCATTGGAAGGCACGAAAAAACTCTTGGTCGAACTACAAGCTGTGGGTGTTAATTTTGATTATCTAGGTCCCGTTAAGCGAGATGATGCCCCTTTATCAGGTAAGACCGTTGTCTTAACGGGGAAATTATCACAATTAACACGAACTGAAGCCAAAGAAAAATTGGAGAATTTAGGCGCAAATGTCAGTGGTAGTGTCTCCAAAAAAACAGATATTGTTGTTGCCGGAAGTGACGCGGGTAGCAAGTTGACGAAAGCACAGGACCTCGGCATTGAGATCTGGACAGAAGAGGAGTTAATCAAATTATGAGAACGAGACTAATCTATAACCCAACCTCAGGGCAAGAGACGATGAAAAAAAATATCGCTGAAATTTTAGATGTTCTAGAAAATTTCGGTCATGAAACTTCTGCTTTTGCGACAACTGCCGAAAAACACTCTGCAAAAAACGAAGCAAGACGTGCGGCAGAGGTGGGATTTGAATTGATTATTGCAGCTGGTGGAGATGGGACGATTAATGAAGTTGTTAATGGGATTGCACCGCTTGAAAATCGGCCAAAATTAGCGATTATTCCAGCAGGAACAACTAATGATTTTGCGCGTGCATTAAAAATCCCTCGTAACAATCCAGTTGCTGCGGCAAGAATTATCGGTAAGGAGCAATCTTTAAATATGGATGTTGGCTGTGCGGGAGATGATAAATATTTTATCAATATCGCTGCAGGGGGCTCTTTAACTGAATTGACTTACAGTGTCCCTTCACAGCTTAAAACAGCTTTTGGTTATTTAGCTTATCTAGCTAAAGGTGCTGAATTATTACCCCGTGTTAAGGCAGTACCCCTTAAAATCACACATGATGAGGGCGTATTTGAAGGTGAAATTTCCATGTTTTTTGCTGCCTTGACTAATTCAGTCGGTGGTTTCGAACAAATCGCTCCTGATGCCCAACTTGATGATGGTCTATTTACACTTATTTTAGTCAAAACAGCTAACTTATTTGAAATGATTCGGCTAATTGGTTTAGTGCTTAATGGTGGTAAACACATTGATGATAAAAAAATAGAGTATATCAAAACGAGTCAAATCGAAATTGAGCCTCAGTCAGATGATCGGATGATGATTAATCTAGATGGCGAGTACGGTGGTGATGCGCCCATTACGCTAACTAATTTTAAAAATCATATTGAGATGTATGCGAATTTAGATGAGATTAGTGATGAGAATTACTCTGGTGATGAAGAGGACTTAGAACTTGAAGCAGTCGTTAGCAAATTCTCTGAAGAAGCTGAAAAAACGTGTGATATTGAAGAATAATTTGATATAATGAAATAGTTGGTTTGAAATATTTTATATTAGACGACATGATAAAAATTTTCGATTGAAAATTTTTAAACGGAAAGTTACCCAAGTGGCTTAAGGGGATGCCTTGGAAAGGCGTTAGACGTGGAAACGCGTGCGCGGGTTCGAATCCCGTGCTTTCCTTGATTTTAAAGCAGAAAGATTAAAATAGGTCATGTTTTGACAAACCTAAAACAAAAGTCTTAAAAATAAAATCTTCTGCCCTTCGATTAGATAGTACAGTATCACGACCATTGAGAATAGAGTCTTACCAAAACTTTTTAATGTATTCAACAATTTTCTTTTTGATACGATATTTTTGATTTCGGTCAATCTTCTCCCCTCTTTTGAGTGCTTCAAATAAAAGAATCTCCTCAGGTGTTAAGACAAGATGAATCTCCTGACATAAAAGTTTGTACATGACATTTTCCGCTACGTTTTGCGTATGATCAAAGATATAGAAAGTCTCAGATAATTCGCAATAATCCAGTTGGTCAAACTTCCTTTTGACAGCCATAACCTTGCGATATTGGTCAATCAAAAAACAAGAATATCTGACTTTGAAGTAGGCGTAGAAATTAACTGCTCTATTAGGCGTCTTTACCAAAAGTTGCTGGTAGATCTCTAGTGCGATAATCATTCCCTCCTGCATATAGTCCTCTAATTCCCAAGATGGAATTGTCGTCTTCTTGCGACAATTCATAATAATCGGTTCAATCTTCTTAAGTATCACTTCAATTTCATCCATTTGTATACTCCATTCTTTAAATATAGATATTATGTACTAGTTACAGTATAAACCAAAAAAGCTCCTAAAAACTCAAGATGTCGTGAACGTACTCAAAAAATGCCATGAATGACCTGAATATTTTTAAATGATGCCATATATGAAGTGATAAATAATAAAAAAAGAAAAATAAAAGCAAAAGTAGTTGACATGAACCAGTAGATTTGATAGTATAATAAAGTACTCAAAACGAGGTCACGAATGATTGGAAAGAAATAAAAAAACTTTTCAAAAAAGTGTTGACAAGTTAGTGAAGTTTTGGTA
>NZ_BAAGGP010000009.1:0-51194 GCF_054658615.1 Pseudolactococcus yaeyamensis | reverse complement strand
AGATTCACTTTGACTATATTTTACTCCCATGGTAACGCATTCCTCTCTCTGATTAGCTGTTCTCGTTCATCATCTAACTTTTGAATAGTCTTTCTACGAAATCCCTCGCCAGTCTCTACTTGTTCATCAAATAATCTCATACGATCTCTAAATTTATATTGCATTTCTTCTAAAGCGCTATCATTTCTTGAAAGATTATCTCGACTTTGCTCCCTAAGCGAGCGTTCAGCTTCAAAATTCCTACGTAAATTCTCACGTGTTCTCTCAAGATTTTCTAGGTAACGGCGAAAAGTATGTGAAAATTCATCCATTTGATATTCATGATGTCGAATTTTTGTATTGTACTCAAAACGTTCATCAGCACTTTTATCTCTATTTACCATTTTCTAGCATCCTCGCTGTCTCTTTGCTCAATCAAACGAGCTAATTCAGGGAATTTATTGGCTTGTGTTAGAACAACCTGACATAAGTCTGTTGTCTCTGAAAATAGCTGATTACAAATCGTTTGCGCATGAGTCATGGCAAAAATACCACTTGAATAACTAGCCTGAAATTGTTCATTCTTTTTGTGATGAGTGTCAATACCAACTAATTCTTTAACTGCGGATTCAGCTAAATCAACACTACTGGATATTTTGGGCATTTTTCTCTCCTATTTTCTAAATTTAATTTCAATGACTTTCTTTTATTATATATAATTTATGCCATTTTATCAAAATTTTACGAATATTTTTTATTTTTGAAATGAACTCACTCATTTTTAATAAATAGGGCTATTCAAAATCAAGAAATATACAATCGTATCAAATGTTAATTTTCATCTATACATAAAAAAAGAAGAAGCAAAAAAAGTGGCTGTTGAGTGCAAACATTTTGCAACCAACAGCCACTTTTTTAAACAGTTTTTCTACTTTTATACTTTTCTAAATCCCTTTATATCAACGTTCCGTTACGATACAGTCATTAGAAGTAATTCCTCTATGTGTTTAGTTTAAGCTTTTTTCTTTAGTTTTTTTAAACCTAAGAAAATCAGAGCTGGTATCGCTAAAAGGATAGCGCCGAGAAGACCATACTGCTCGATTCTCTCACCAAAACTTCCGATTTTTTGTCCGCTCACATGTTTGTTAGAGTCTTGCTGACCTTTATCATGTGGGATTGACGGACTTTCTTTGTCTTTATTTTTTGTGTAGACAACAGTGAAGTTTTGCGGTGTCGCATCTAGACCATTGGTCAAATCATTATGGTCATAAGTTGAGACTGCTTTGAGCGCCTCAGCTAATGAGTTATAAACTTTACCATTTGATGCCGTCACCTTGTAGGTATAACCATTTTTATACAAGTCATTATCCGTCGTTTTAAACATCAACTTCGAGTCGCTATCACCCGTTACTGTTTCAAACGTTTTGCCATCAACGATTAAATTAGCAGTCTGTTTGACTGGTGTGTAACTGACGGTAAAGTTTTGCGGTGTTGGGTCAATACCTGTTGATGTTGGAATTGCGTTATGGTCATAAGTGACATTTTCTTTCAAGGCGTCTGCTAAGGTAGCATAAGGTTGACCATTCGGACCCGTAACCTGATAAGTATAGCCACTTCGTTTCAGATTTGAATCATTTGAATTGAGCGAAATATTTGAATCACTCGGACCATGTGCGATTTCCATCGTTTGGGCACCTTTAGGGTCACTACTGTCGCTCACCAAATTGACAGTTTGAAGTTGTGCGGTGTAGACGACACTAAAGACCTGATTGCTACTTGGATCATTGTCAAAGACATGAACAGCATTTGTCGCCGCCTCCAAAGTCGGATATTCATTACCATCTGGCGCTTTGACAACATAGCTATAACCGTTTCTTGTCAGATTTTGTAAGCCTGATGCCGCCGTTTGCAACTGCGTATCTACAACATTGAGATTATAGAAACTTGAGACATTTGGTACCAGTGATAACTGCATACTAGCTTGATAAAGCTTAGAGTTACTTGGAATTGGCTGGTCGTTATCATCTAAACCAGTCACACCTGTTGCCGTTGGATAAACCTTGTTGCCTGCTGGGTCATTGAGCGTATGGACAACCATACTTTCAGGCATTGGTGTATAACTTGCCGTAAAGACTTGTGGCACATCATCTCCTGCGATAAGACCCGGATTGCTTGGGTCAATACCTGGGTTAGTCGGTACAACGCTTTTGGTTAATCCTGACCGAGTGCTTAATTTTAGAGGTTGCGCTGAAGGTATTACCGTATCAACTACATCATTATTGGTCGGTGTTCCGTCATATGAGGCATTAGCAGCGATTGCATTAGCTAAGGTGTCATACCAGACGCCGTCCGGCCCATAAATCTTGTAGGTGAATCCTTTTCTTGCTAAGTTTTGTTCACTATTAGCTGTGAAGTGCAGAGAGCCAAAAGAATAGCCATCAGTTGTCGTCGTTATCGGTTTACCACCCGCCGTATCTGGATCAGTCGCATCCGTCTGAAGGACAGCGACTTGTTTGAGTGGGGCATAATACAAGTTGACATGCTGGTTCACACCGTCTGCAGTATCAAAAGTTGTTGTTCTTGTTTCTTGTGAGGTGTCAATCAGCTTATAGCCGGGATAAGCAGTTTGCAAGGCTGAATAGTCAACTGTCGCATCTGAGACACCCGCAAGCGTTGCAGGATTGGCTAAGTTTGTCCATGTTTTACCACCGTCATGGCTGATTTTGAAATCGACAATGACTTGTTGCGGGTTGGCTTGATAGGTTAGGACAACCTGTTGTACTTTCCCTGTATCGGTGTCATAACGTTCGGCAGAATTTCTACCATCAGTTATCAGCGTATAGCCGGGGATATTGGGAACAATTGACGCATAGTCAATGATACCATTTGAAGTACCGGTTAATTCTGTCGGCACTTTTAAACTCTTGCCCTTATCATCTTGATAGATAACTTCAACTTTTTCTTCAAGTGGTTGATAAACCATATAGACGATTTGATTAACGTTATCGCTACTATCATAATTTGTCGTACCTGTTCGACCGTCTGTCTTTAGGGTATAACCTGAATAGTTATCTGTTAAGCCTTTATAATCAATCACACTGCCTGATGTGCCGGTCAGGGGTACGTCAGGAATGGCAATCCCCTTATCATCGACAATCGGATTACCAGAGGCATCCACAAATTTGACGATTGCTTTTTGAACATCAGGTGTGTAGAGGTACTCGATTGCTGTCTTAGCCTTTTCTGTTGCATTGGGTGTAAAGACAGACGTTACCGCATTCGCGTCTGCGACTGTTGTTGCCGTTTCAGTAGCATTGACTGTCATGCTCTTGAAGGTGTAGCCATCAATTGGGACAGCGCCACTTACTGGAATTTTCGCATCCGTTTGACCGTTAATGATACCTGTTACTGTTCCTGTAGGGACTGCAGCGTTAAGGTCATTACCATTGGCAGTTGTTGCATAATTAACCGTTGCTTGGGTTGCTTGTGCTTGATAGTAGAAATAGATGTCTGGGGTTACCAGATGACCATTAACCGTTGTCCACATGACTGGTTGGCTGTTGGTGTTGTCTAAACCAGCCTTAACTAAGTCGTAGCCTTGTGGTGCGTCTGGTGCAATGGCAGTTGTTGTAGCTTGATTGCTCTTACCTGAAATTTGTCCCGGTGTTAATGGCGGTAAAAGAGACATTGGAATCTCTTGACCATTAAAGCCACCACCTGAATAGCGATAATGTACATTGACGGATTGATTATCAGCTGTATAAACAAACTTAACCTGATCAGGCGTTGTACCACCACCGCTAAAAATCAATTTATCCACTGTCGTATTAGATAGCGGACTACCATTAACTGGTGCAAAATCAATTTCCTTAAGCGTATAGCCGGGGATTTCAACTGCGCCGCTAGTTGGAATCGGCTGGTCTGTCGTGCCACTTGCATTTAGAGAAACCGGTGTGCTAGCGTATTGTGAAATATCCTTACCACTGTCATCAACATAAGCCACGGTTGCGACATTATCTTGATTGGCAGTATAGGTGACGGTAATGCTTGAATTAATCAGTGTACCATCTGTGTTAATGGCAAAGCTTGGATTAACACTTGTCACATTTGGTGTGTAGCCTTGAAGAGTTGGCACTGTAATTGGCGTTGTCACATCAATTGGTGTTGTACTCAGATTGGTTGCATAGGTTGTCCCATTGGTTACGCCATTCGCCACTGTCACGACTAGTGAGCCAGCTATAAAGTCACTTGTTGCTACTGGACCATTTTTAGATGAACCATCATTTGGGTCATAAACATAGTTGATGGCTACGCTTTGCACAGAAGGTTGATAGTAGAGATCAAGTGCATTAGCATTTGTAACATAAGGCATGGTTGTAGTCGTTTCAGATGGTCGTGCTGTTGAACTCGCACCCGCATAAGTATAGTGTTCAAACCCATAACCCGGGATATCGAAAGCACCACTATAAGTAAAGGCTGAACCTGTTGAAACTTCATTTGTTAAGATCGGATTAATATGATTAGCGTGGATGAGGTCGATTAAATTCTCATTAGCAGTCGTCAAATACTGAATATCAATTTCATTTGTATCTGGTGCTACGTAGTAATAATAATCTGCTTTCGTCAGGTTACCATCAGTCCCTGTTGTCCAATCAATCGTTTGAGGGGCTGGATTGATTTCCCAACCATTTGGAACACTTGGTAACGCATCAGGCGTACTTGGCGCATTACTGTAGCTGGCTACAGTTTTCACTGGCAAATCTGTCACTTCTTTACCATTATTATCAGCATCTGTTATCGGTGTGCCATTATAAGCACCATCATAACCAGCTGGCAACTGGAAAACGTAGTGAATATTAGCAGTCTGCACATCAGGCACATAAATCACTTCTAACTTATCAGGGTCAGCTGTCGCATCAAAAGGCACTAGACTAATATCAGAAACCAATTGACCATTAGCAGTTCGAGAATAGATAGAATAACCTGGAATAATCGGTGCAGAAACACCAATCGGTTGGTCTGTCACACCAACAGCAGTCGTCGCTGCGCCACGTGTTTGACTTGAGGTAGCTGTCACAAGTTGAGTTAAATCAGGATTACCACTACTATCTCGACTAGCAATGAGATAGGAAATCTCAGCGTTTTGATTATTGGCTGTGTAAGTCACGTCTATATCCGGTGTGACCAATTGACCATTTACTGTATCATCTGCCTTAATGGCAAAATCCGGTTTCACCTGTGACACACTAGCTGTATAACCTGGAATCGTTGGCACATTAATCGGCGCACTTATTGTATTAGACTTACCAGTTGCAGAATCTTGCGGTGTTCCTCCACCAAAATCAGCTACTGGCACTTCGCCATCTTTCGGAGACTTATCATCACTACTATAGAGGTAGTGGATATTGACGACTTGCTCATTTGGCGTATAAACAAATTGAATGTCGTCTGCTCCTGTCGTGTAAAGTGCCTGACTTAAATCAGCGAGATTCGTATTCAAATTGCCGCCATTATACTTGAACCCTTTGAGGGTATAGCCTGACACACTTGGACCGGTCGTCATGATGACGCTATCCGTGTAGCCATTCTGACTGGTTGGATTACTGCCGATATAAGGCGAGAGAGAGTTACCGTCCTCATCAACATAAGCAATCGTCGCTGAATCTGGACTTGGGTTATAAGTCACCGTAATCTGCGGTTCAGTCGGATTGCCATTGCTGTCCACCGTGAATTTCGGCATAACCGTTGTCACGTTTGGCGTGTAGCCCAGTATGGTTGGGACAGTAATGCCTGTTGTAATCGGTGTCTCTGCTGGGGCAACATCCGTGTGATAAGTTGTCCCAGCAGAGACACCAATCGCCTGTCTTGGCACGTCTTGCGATCCGAAGTCAGTAGACGGCACTGAGGTGTTTTTAGGCTCCCCATAGACGTATTGGATATTAACCGTTAGCGGGTTTGCCGTATAGCTGACCAAGAAAGTCTGTGGTTCACTATCTGAGGTGATGGTCCCATTTGGCGTATTGTCATAGGTGCCATCTGCAGCCAGTGCAGCAGCTAGTGTCGGATAGTTCGTGCCGTTAGGGGCTTTGACTTGATAGGTATAGCCCGCTCGTGCGAGATTGCTATCTGTTTTGAGGAAAGTAATCGCTTGCGCCGTCAAACCATCCCTAGTATCCACCGTTTGCGCACCCGCCGGGTCTGTCGCATCCGTTTGCAAGATAGCCGTCTGGCTACTTGCCGTGTAACTGACCGTAAAGACCTGCGGACTGCTATCAGGCTGACCGCTAGCCACCGTGTTGTTATTGTAAGTGGCGTTGGCTGACAAGGCTTGCGCCAATGTCGGATAACTTGCAGAGACCTTGTCCCCATTCGCATTGGTGTAGCTGACGGTCACATTGTAATTGTAGCCGGATCTGACCAAATCAGTATCGCTTTGGTCAAACTTAATCTGACTAGCTGTCGGTCCTGTTGCCTCTTGATAGGTTTTACCACCTGCATTGGCAGGGTCTGAGCTATCTGTTTTCAGAACTGCTTCTTGTGTCTGTGGTGTATAGGTCACAGTATAGACTTGCGGTGCTGTATCGCCATCTCCCGTGTTATAAATCGGGCTGCTGGCATTTTTATTGCTGGTGCTATCATAAGTGCCAGTAATGTCGCTTACAACCTTACCACTTGGGTCAGTGATAGTGTAATCATAGCCAGATCGTGCGAAACTATCCGTTGGGACGCTATAAGTCTCAGTTGTTCGACCATCTTGGTAGAGGGTCGATGTGCTTTTCGGATCATGAACGAAGTTGACTTGGACACTTTGAATATCACGCGCCAAATACACGATATAATCCGTTGTTCCCGGCACAAAGGTCAAGCGTTTTGCGGTGTCGCCACCATTTAACAAATCATTGTCATCCGTCAAACTAGCTAGGGATGCCCCCATTGGGTCAAGACTCCAACCACTTGGCACATTGATATTACTTGCCGTTACACCGAAAGTTTGTATGCTACCGATTGCACCAGTTACGGTTTGGGTAGCTAGACCTGGAACAGGATTGGTTGTGAAGGTGTACTTGCCAGTCGCATCATAGGTTGCCTCGTTAAAATGGATAGCGTGCGTGGCGTTGCTTGCAGCGTAAGTTACGGTATAGGTGATGTTAGCGCCATCACTTGTAAAGCTAGAAGGCAAGGTGCTACTTGTGTAACTCTTACCGTTGCTGTCAGTGATAGTCCAAGTGTAGCCTGAAACATCTGGAACAGATAGCGAGTAAGTTCCGTCTGTCTTAGTATCAATGGTGACACTCTTTGGTAGACTAGGTGCTGTGTATGCGACCGTGTCTACTGATGTACTAGATGCAACATCGGTATGCGTGTCCGTCGCATAGGTATAGTTAACCAAAACACTAGCTTTTCTTGGCGCATAATCAATCGTATAATCTTGCGGTGTGCTATCAGTTGTTGCTGCACCATTATTCGTCTTATCATAGATGATAGTAAATTGACTATTTGAGAGACTGACGACATTACCGTCAGGGCCTGTGACCGTTGCGACATAACCGTTAATCTGAGGCACACTAACGACTTGAGTACCGCCTGTTACGCCAGTGTAAGGCGCGTTGTTCATACCCGCTAAAGTATTTTTACCGTTCGTCACACCCTGACCACTTGGTGCATTTGTAACTGTAATGTCAGCTTGTTGGACATCTTTAGTATATTGGTAGACAATCGCAGCTTGATAACTTGGGACGAGACCGCTTGACGTGTTGGTCATGTTATCCCAAGTCCAGTTTGTTGTATAAGGCGGATTTTTATCTTGGGTGGTTCCATCTGGTCTATTACTCCAATAGTAACTTGACACATGATAACCTGCTGGAATAGCGGCAATTGTTTGCAAATCAGAGGTTTGTTGCTCTGTCGTCACACCACTGAGTGTGTTGCCAAATAAAGCGTAAAAACCAAAGCCTTCTTGATTTGCCTCGTTTCTACCACCTGTTTGATTGGCAAAACTGCCTGATAGCGCAGTCAAAGCCCCGATTGGGCTACCGCTACTATCGACTTGTTGCGAATAATAGTTGACTTGGGCTTGCCAACCAGAATAAGTTACATCAATCACAATTGGTGTTGCACCAAATGAGCCCGCAGGAACAGTCGTCATGACTTGTGAGGTGCCACTATTGATTGACACATTAGAAGAGTATCCTGAAATTTGTGTGATTGGTATGGCATCATAGCTACCATCGGTTTTACCCGAAATAATATTAGTTAATTTATCACCATTAGGATTGGTATAGGTAACTGTGATGGTTTGCACATCAGCGACATAGTTCACGGTTGCCGTTTGTGGCGCATTGTCAATTTGACTCGTACCATTACTTGTATTATCTGCGACAATTCCTGTGATGGTGTTGCTCGACTTTATCGAACCATCAGGATAGGTAATGACAGCCGTATACCCGTCAATCGTTGGGACTGTAAGATCACTGAAAATCGTATCAGTTGTACCAAGACGCATTATATCAGCACTAGTCAACTGACTAGTGAGATTATGTCCTCCCGGGAAAAGATACTTGACATTCAATTGTTGGACATCTGCCGTCGCTGTTAAGCTATAATTTTGCGGCGTTCCATCACTTGTCGCCTGCAAGTTATTAGTATCATCAAAATTACCTGAAATAGCCGCTAAAGGTAAAGCTAAACTAGCACCATTAGGGTCTATCGCACTGATTAGATGATAACCTTGCGCAGGTAATCCGAGTAAGTCAAAACTATAACTATCCCCCGTCAGACCTGTTTGCGTCAAGGTTGTTGGTGCCTTAGCATTGTTATCATAATTCAGCGTGACATTGGCTGCTTGATAGTCTTTAGCAATCTCAAAAAGTAGGGTTGCTTTATCATTCCCCTTACTTTCACTGCTAACATCATCAGCCGAAAGCGCACCTGCTGGCAAAGGCGTTGTCGTTGCACTTCCATCTTTACTCCAATAAACTTTACCAGTTAAGTGGTAGCCATCAGGTATGACACCACTTGTTTGTAGTTTAGACGTTTCCGCATCAGGCGTCATTGTGACACCTGTTGCAAGACTTGATGTCAACGCTTGACCTATCGTTGGCTGGCTAGGCGTCAAACTGTCACTTGATTTAAGCACACTCGCCTGCGTCGTATCCACATTCCCAGCGGTCGTTACCGTGCCATAGTTAATCATCACATCATCCGCAGTATAATTCACAACAAAAGGTTGAGGCATCGCATCTGTCATCGCACCATAACCATTCGCATCATCATTATAATTAGGATTAGCCACGAGCGCGTCCGCTAACGTATCATACGACTGATTATCTGGACCTGTTACCGTATAGGTATAGCCAGGTGCAGTCAAGTCTTTATCTGTCGTCTTGAAAGTAATCGGTTGATTTGTCGCACCAGAATTAGTCGTATCCGCACTATCTATGCTAATCGGAACAGGCACAGGAGATGTTTTGGAAACGGCAGTAAGCGGAGCTGACTGATAATCACCTTGATACTGAATGTCCAAGGTATTACCAGGCACCGTTGTCCCATTATTGATCGTATCAGACCCCACCGTGATATCTGTCGTCCCGTTAGGCACAAGCGAATAACCTTGGAAACTTGGGGCCGTAAAAGCATATGTATCCGTTACCGCATTAGCTGAGCCACCAGTAATCCCAATCGTATCCGTTGTGTTAGCAATAAACGATGTGGCAGCTCGTAACGGTTTATCGTTTTGATCAAGATAGTTAACGGTCGTTGTCCCAGTACCCAACTCTAGTGTAAAGTTAGTGATGTGCGTTCCCATTTGAGTGTATCCGCCTGCATAACTTGCTGCAACACCTAAAGACATTGATGTGCTTGTCAAATTAATGGTTCTTGTAAAAGTCTGTGGTGAACTTGTGGTGACTTGAACAGTTATCGTTCCTGTATTATCACCATTATAGACATAGTTGACTGCAACCGGTGCTGTAAGGTCAGGAGCACCACCTGAGCCTCCCCATTTATTGGCATCTTTTCCTGAACCTGTTGTGACATTATTCAAGGTACTAATCGCTTGCTGTTGGTCTGTCGTTGAATTGGCAGTATTCAAAAGACCGTTATTTCCAGTACTGCGCCATCCCATGACCTGATTACCCATTTTGTAAAGAGCACCCGAATTAACCCCAAGCGAAGAGTCTCCAAAGCCTACAGGTGTATAATTAGACGAAAGGGAATCTTGAGACGCACTATTATTATAAAAGTCAATGCCCCAGTTTAATGAGTTTGGTAATCCGTTAATGCCAAGACCACCGCCATATTGAATACTCCCCCCAGCACTTGCTAACTGTTTAGGGGCTGTTGGCGAGATAACAAGTCCGATAAAGTCACCAACGTAGTAACCAGTAGCAAACCCCCCTGATGTAAGTCGCGTTAAATCAAGATTAAAATTAAAGGTCCAGTTTTTTGTCATATCAATCTGCTGATTGAAAGCGACTGACCCTGTTTTCGGATTAGTATCACTAGCTGTCGGGGTCAAAACAGTATAATTTGTGCCACCAATATTTGTATTATAAGCAAGATTGGCAGTACCTGCACTACTTACTGTAAAAGATTTTTGATAATTACTATTATCATAAGTCGCTGAATGACTTTCGCCCACCTGCATCGTATCTGTCACATTATCAATCGTTGGTGTTGTTACCGCAGCAAAAGGAACGATACCCAAGGCTGGTTTTGCAGTTTGAGATGTCGTGAGTGCCTTATCATACAGCGTTGGAAAATTTGACCTAGTCACGCTATCGTCAGCAAACACATCTCTTTCAACAAAAGACAGCCCCGAAACAAGTGTCGCAAAAACAATGCCGGTTACAACCCATCTTTTTTTGACTTTTTTAAGCACAAAACGTTTTTTATAGTCGGTCTCAGTTTTTTGTAATGACCCTCTCTGCATGATGACTTCCTCTTTCTTCATATCTCTCATTGAATCCCAAAATAACTTTCTATTTAATTTGTATTTTCATTCATTAAATAGTATTTTTTTACTACTTTCTCACTCCTTATTTTAGCATAAAAGCTGATATATCTCTATTATTCAATTCGATTTTTTATTAATAAATGACAGACCTAAAGATTATTTAAAAATCACAAATTTAATAGAAAATCAGACATCAAAAAATATCCTCATCGGCTAATTTTTAGTGATGCGGACTTCTGTCCCTTTCTCCACTTGGCTGGTAATGGTTGCTGTCAACTCAAGTTTGTCTAAAATGCCTTTGGTCAGATAAAGACCAAGTCCTGTTGACTTCTGATTATGACGCCCATTGTAACCGGTGAAGCCATGTTCAAAGAGACGAGGCAAATCCTCAGGTAAAATACCAATCCCTGTATCTATAATCGTCATGTTGTCAGCGAATTGAATCGTGACACTGCCTGTTTTAGTGTACTTAACTGCATTATTGATGAGCTGCTCAATCGCAACAGATAACCATTTGCGGTCACTCGTAATTTGCCAAGCGCCAGTGATGCTGACTGATAGATTTTTCATGATAAACTGATTGGCATATTTTTTGATGATGTTGCGCGTGATGTCTGCCACATCAAAGGTTTCAAAGCGAAAATCAGTTGATGTATTCTGCAAACGCAGATAACTCAATAAAATATTGAGGTAGTTATCCAGCTCCAATAGTTGGTGCTGTACATCAGATTTTGTCAGATGGTTTGTCTGCGCCATCAAATCAAGCGCCGCCAACGGCACTTTCATCTGATGCGTCCAAAGCTTGGTTAAATCAAGTAAGTCCTTGTCGAATTTCAACAGTTCTTGATACTTCTCCTGATGCCATTGAACAAGATCAGCCAGCAACTGCTGATAATCTTCGCCAATCAAGGTCGAATCAGGAATTCTTGGCAGATTTTCAACGCTAGTTCTGGTTAGAAACTGATGAAGCTGGATAAAGCGATAACAGGCAAAGCTTTGATAGATTACAAAAATCAAGGCAGGCAAGAAAAAAGCGACTTTAAAGGCGGTTAAATCTATTTCTTGTAAAAATAAAACAAGCGCAATCATGCCCTCTGTGAGTAAAAATATCGCAATTTCACTCGATTTCTCCTGACAAAAACGGACAATAAGCCGTAAATAAGTCATCATTTAATAACGTACCCCACGCCACGAACAGTATGAATATGGTCGAACTTAACTTGCAATAGTTTTTTACGTAGGCGACTCATATTAACGTTAAGAGTATTATCATCAATAAAATCATCACCTTCCCAGAGTTTTTTGAGGAGGTCGTGTTTGTCGACGATATTCCCCGCCTGTTCAAGTAAGGCTTTCAAGATAATCGTTTCTGTCTTGGTCAAGCTGACCTTTTCTTGTCCGTCCGAAAAATTACCGTCTAAATCTAGCGTGAAATGCTCAAAACTTAAATGGTTCACTTGTGTTTTTGTCCGCCTTAAAAGCGCGTTAATTTTAGCAATTAACACCTCGACAGAAAAAGGTTTGCTAACGAAATCATCTGCGCCCATATTCATTGCCATAACAGCATTCATCTCATCAGATGCCGAGGAGATGAAAACAATGGGCAAGTCATTGGTTTTCCGAATTTCAGTTGTCCAATAAAAGCCATTAAAATAAGGCAGGGTAATATCCATCAAGACCAAATCGGGCTGGTATTCAGCAATCTCAGCTGCTACCGCCCGAAAATTCATGACACTCGTGACCTGAAATTCTTCTTGAAGTTTCTGACGCAAGAGCTTAACAATCGTTTCATCATCTTCAACGATAAAGATTTTATTTTTCATATCCTTATTCTACCAAAAATGCGAGACTTGTGGCAATTTAAACTGAAAGACAAACAAAAACACCCCAAAATCAGGGGTGTCAATGGTAGCAACTCATCTTTCAACGATGCGATAATAAATTTTCGATGTTTTACGATAAATCAGATAATAGATCACTGAGATAACTAGAATCGTAATGCCGCTGACACTAGCAATCATGCCGATATCCGTAATACCAAAGATGTTAATCAATTTAGAAATCATCACAAAGGCTGCTGCAAAGTGGATGATGCTGACAATGATTGGCATGAAGAAGACGATAGAAACTTGTGAGTCAATTGATTTTTTAACTTCTTTTTTCGTCAAACCAACTTCTTGTAGAATCCGATAGCTACGTTTATCCTCAGCCCCCTCAGAGATTTGTTTGTAGTAGATGATTAAGGCAGCACCTAGAATAAAGGTAATCCCAAGCATAAAGCCGATGAAGAGAAAACCACCCGTGAAGCCCATAATGCCTTCTTTATTTTCTTTCTCAGTTGCGACACCTACTTGGTTAGGTAGATTATTCTCATTAGAGAATTTTTTACTGAGTGTTTCACCTTGCTTAGCAGGTAAATTGACGAGAATTTCTGTACTAATTGGTGTTGTTAATTCAAGAGCATTGGGATTGTCTGAATTTTTTTCAATCGTATCTTGATTGTAAAAGTCATTGATTTTCGTCAATGTCTGTTCATCAGAAACAACGAAGACAAAGACATCAAAGACACCCGGGAACTTAGGTAAATTTTTAAGTGACGATACTTCTTTGACAATTTGCAATTTTTCGCCAAACCAATCAACTGATTTGACATCTTTATCACCAAATGCCTTATAAAGCACAACTTGATTTGGCGCTAACTCAGGTAAGTCATTACCAAGTTTAACCATGTCATCACGTGTCACAAATCTTAAAGCAGCATAATCGTTCAATTTCGCTTTTTGAACTGGAAACGCGACTTGTTTATCAGCATTGACACTGAAATTATCCATCACCATAAAGGTTGAATAAGAGGCAGTTTTTGAAGTATCAACCCCATTTTGTTGAATGAAATTGTTCAAGCTTGCTTTATTCTCGTCGATATTTTTTCCAGTAATACTAATATTTGTATTTTTAGGAAACTGATCTGCCACGACTTTTTGAACACCGACATAGAGCGCAACAGACGTCGCAAGTGTGACAAACGTCATGGTCACGAGAATCGTGATGTTAGCAAGACCAACTGCATTTGTTTTCATACGGTAAAGCATACTACTAGTCGTAATGAAATGTTCAGGTTTGTAATAATAGTTTTTATTGGCTTTCTGACGTTTCAAGACGAAGATGGTTACGCCAATATAGAGCAGATAAGTACCTATAATAACCAGTATAACCGCAATGAAAAATTTCATCAAGGCTTCAATTGGTCCTTGAACGCTAAGGGCTAGATAATAAGCAACAGCTAACATTCCAATGCTGAGGATAGACATAATCAAACGCCCACGCGGTTCACGCTCACTACGTGTGTTATCTTTCAGTAAACTGATAGCTGAATTGCGTTTAATAGTCATCATCGCAAAGAGCATGAGCAAGGCAAAAGTAGCTGCAAAGACAAGCAATGTTAACAAAATGGCTTGAAATGATACTTTTAAGTTAAAGTAGTTGCCACCGATAAGATGAACAAAAATCAGATAGAGAAACTCTGAAAAAATCAAACCAAAAGCAGTACCCGCAATCGCTGTTACGACAAAGGTCATTAATAATTCCCAGAATGAAATCGTCGCGATATTGCGTTTATTTAGACCTAAAATATTATAAAGGCCAAATTCTCTCGTCCGTTGTTTGAGTAAGAAACGATAACTATAACTAACGATGATGACTGAGAACAAGACAATAATGACAAGGCCAAATTTCATCAATGTTCTGACAGCATCAGCACCTTTTAACTGGTCCAAACTTTTTGAAAAAGCAATGTTTGACAGAATTAAAGTAATCGCAAACATAGAAGTCGTTGCAAGTAAAAACGGTGAAAAATTAGATAAGGACTTCCGAATATTTTGAAAAGCTAGTTTGAGATAGAACATTATTCACCTCCTAACAGACTCGTAATCGCTGTCGTAATGTCCCGGTTAAACTCATTATTAGATTTACCAGCCCGGTAGAGTTGGTGGAAGATTTGACCATCTTTAATAAATAGAACACGACTAGCATGACTAGCAGCCAGACTTGAGTGCGTTACCATGAGAATTGTTTGACCTTCAGCGTTGATTTGCTCAAACAATTCAAGCAAGCCATCCGAATTTTTAGAGTCAAGTGCCGCTGTCGGCTCATCCGCTAAAATCAATTTTGGATTTGTAATCAAAGCACGCGCGACAGCAACACGTTGTTTTTGACCACCAGACAACTCAAAAGGTTGTTTATCTAGTAAATCCGAAATGTTGAGCTTAGGTGCTAAAACTTCCAAACGTTTAGTCATTTCATCGTATTTATAACGACCCAAAACAAGTGGTAAGAAAATATTATCACGCACGCTCAGCGTATCAAGCAAGTTGAAATCTTGGAAAACAAATCCCAAATGGTCACGACGGAACTCTGCTAATTGCTGTTCCTTAATCGTGCTAATTTTTTTACCTTCTAAAACCACTTCACCACTACTTGGTTTTTCTAAAGTAGCTAAAATATTCAACAGTGTTGTTTTACCACTACCACTTTCACCCATGATAGCGATGAATTCACCTTCTTCAGCAATAAAATTCACATCGCGTAAGGCTTGCGTTTTTTCCTTTGAGAAACGTGTTTGGAATGTTTTTTCTAAATGATTGACTTCTAAGAACATTAGTTTATCTCCTTTAAGATACTAGCTTTGATTTCTGATTTTTTGACTTCTTTATAACCGGTCACACCTTTAGTTTTATTAACCGTTAATTCTAAGTAGGCACCTTTTCTAAGATTGTGGTCTGCCGTAAACTTAGTTGCTTTCTTAACGTTACGTTTATTTACAGCAGGTAATTCATAGTTGTAATCCGTATATATCCTGCCGCTATCATCTCTACTCTGTCTAGGCATCCCATCTTGCGTAATCTTCACATAGTAGATATCGCCCCCATAATTTTTTTGGTAAACCATGTAAAGTCCACCAGCGAGAACGACAAGCACAGCAACTACTGAAAGTAATTTTTTCATTGTATCTCCTTTGTGTTAAGTTATTAAAACTCATTTATTTTCTTCTTGACACTCTTATTATCGCACACCTCATCATCGCATGACTTACACCTCACTATTTCTTTCTTACGAAAATGTAAGTCAAGGGATTTTTAGTCGTTGCTATTAAAAAAACCAACAGATAATGAAAGCTCTGTTGGTTTATATGTTTGTTATGACATCTTATAGACCTTATATTTCCCCAAACGCTTAACTGTAATGCCAAGTTTTTCAAGCGCGTGAATCAAATAAAGATAGTTTTCAGAAAACTGGGCATCAATGAGAAAGAAATACTCTCCTAGGAAAGTTTTTAACGGACGAGACTCTATCTTGGTTAAATTAATCCCGAAGTCTGCAAAAATTTGTAAGGCTTTATACAAGGCACCCGGTAAATTATCAGATAAAGTCAAGGCTAAAGTCATCTTCTCTGTTTCAACTGGCAATGGAATTTGTGGTGTCGTCTCGCCCAATAACCAGAACCGTGTGAAATTTTCATCAATTTCCTGAATATCCTGAGCGATAATCGTCAAACCATACTCTAAGCTACTGGCAACTGGCGCGATAGCTGCAAAATTTTTCTCGGGATGTTCCGAGACGAATTTCGCTGCATAAGCCGTGCTGTCAGTACTCTCAATTTTGGCGTCAGGAAAATGGTGCTGGACGTATTTCAGCGATTGGGCAATCGCTTGGGGATGAGAAAAAATTTTCTCAATCTTTTTATCAGAGTGTGTCGCCATGAGTTGCTGTTTAATCGGCTGGATGATTTCAGCCTGAGCTCGGATATTATCCGCCTGCAAAAAGAGATAGTCGACAGTCTGATGGACACTACCCTCAATCGAATTTTCGACAGGGACAATGGCATAGTCGACCCCCCTTTGTTCATAACTTCTGATAACCTCAGTAATTGAGTCAAAGGCGACGAGCTGATGCCTGTCATCTGGAAAAGCTGCGTGAGCTGCCGCATAAGTAAAGGACGCTTTCGGACCCAAAAAACCAATTCTCATCGTCGAATTTCCTTTATAATTTCCTCAGGTGTTTTGTCTGAAACGGTGATGATTCGGGTTGCGACACTTTCATATAAGGGCGCACGCGATTCAAATATAGCTTGTAATTCAGCGCGTGAGTTATTGATAAAGAGCGGTCTAATATTTGTTGAGTCAACAGTAATCCTTTGATACAGAGCATCAAAATCTGATTTAAGGTAAATCACTTCGGATTTTGACTCGCGTAGAATACGACGATTTTCTTCAGACATAACCACACCACCACCTGTTGAAATGATGCCGCCAGTTTTCGATAAGATTTCTAGAATTTCTGATTCGATTTCTCGAAAAGTAGCTTCGCCCGCCTCAGCAAAAAAAGTCGAAATCGGCATACCGATACGCGCAACGATCACCTGATCCATATCAATAAAATCTTCAGTTAATAATTGGGCAATGGTCGTCTTACCCGACCCCATAAAACCTATCAAAAATGTCGTCATCTCTCTCTATTTCCGTTCTGTTCTGGCGATCCTCCTATTTTCTACCATGTATATCATAGCATCATTTTAGGAGTCACCTATTTTTTCTTCTTCTTGCCTTTTTTCATTTTCTTCTGAGCACGTTTCATAGCAGCAGTCATGGCCATTTTCCCAACTTTACCTTTGAGACCGCCACCAAACATGGCGCTCATATCCGGCATGCCTGCACCGCCCATATCACCGAGCGCACTCATATCTGGCATTCCGCCGGGCATATTGGACATTTGACTGCCCATGCCACCGAGCATGGCGCCCATATCGCCATTCATCAGGCCACTCATCATCTTTTTGGACTCGTTAAATTGCTTGATGAGTTTATTCACTTCAATAAAAGTATTGCCCGAACCTGCAGCGATACGACGGCGGCGTGATGGTGTTAAAATATCAGGATTGGCACGTTCTTCAGGTGTCATAGATAAGACTGCCGCACGTTTTCTGGCAATCTCCTTTTCATCCACCTTGATATTGGCAGCGCCCGGAATTTCAGACATTCCCGGAATCATTTTCATGATTTCGTCTAATGGTCCCATGGATTGAACTTGGTCTAACTGTTCGATAAAGTCGTTAAAATCAAAGGTGTTTTCACGCATTTTTTCTGCCATTTTAGCAGATTGCGCTTCATCGTATTGGCTTTGCGCCTTTTCGATTAAAGTCAGCATATCGCCCATGCCGAGAATGCGTGAGCTCATCCGTTCAGGGTAGAAAACTTCTAAGTCGGTTAACTTCTCGCCCGTCCCGACAAACTTAATTGGTTTACCAGTGATTTCTCGGATAGATAATGCAGCACCGCCACGCGTGTCACCATCCAATTTGGTAATGATAACACCAGTAATTTCCAATGTTTCATTGAATTTCTTAGCGACATCAGCTGCGACTTGCCCAGTCATGGCATCAACAACCAATAGAATTTCAGTCGGCTGCGCCAAATCTTTAATTTGCACCAACTCGTTCATCAATTTTTCATCGATTTCAAGTCGACCAGCCGTATCAATTAAGACATAGTCATTGCGCTTTTCAGCTGCCAAAGTCAAACCATGACGCACAATCTCTACTGGGTTGACATCAGTGCCTTCGTCATAAACCGGCACATCAACTTGAGCACCCACTGTTTTCAACTGCTCTATTGCCGCAGGCCGGTAAACATCGGCCGCAATCATTAAAGGTCGTGCGTTTTCAGTTTCTTTTAGGCGTTTGGCTAATTTCCCGACAAAGGTTGTTTTACCAGCCCCTTGGAGCCCCGCCATCATGATGATGGTTGGAATTTTGGGTGATTTCGCAAGCTCAGCTTCCCCACCACCCAAAATCGCTGTCAATTCTTCATCAACGATTTTGATGACTTGTTGCGCCGGTTGCAAGGCTTCAGAAACTTCAACACCAATGGCACGCGTTCGGATATTTCTGATGAATTTTTTGACAACTGGTAGTGCGACATCGGCCTCTAGCAATGCCACACGGATTTCTTTGGTAATTTCTAAAACATCATTTTCAGTGATTTTTTTCTTACCGCGTAAATTTTTAAAAACGCCTTGTAATCGTTCTGTTAAATTTTCAAATGCCATAATTTTTTGTGATGAATTATACTCAATTAAGCAAATAAAGCGAACATTTTTGGCTATTTTCTGTCACTTCTTCGTTTGGCTGATGGCAACTAAGGTTGCCTCTATTGGTCAATTGAAAGCATTGCTTTCAACTATCTTTGCGCTTTAGCGCTTAGATAAGTAGCTATGTACCACTTAGGCGTGGGACAAAAGTCTTAACGTACACCTGTATGCCTACGCCTCGTCGCCTCTGGCATTGAAGTTGTCACTTTAGCGACTTACGGAAAAAGCTATGGGCAACGTGGCTAAGCGGTTTTACCGCTTAGCCGTCGACCAAATTGACAAAAAAATATCTCAAAAATATTGTACACTTTCTTTACTTAAATGAGTGTAAAACACCCTATCTCCTATTCATTTTCTAAACTTTGTAAAATCGTGATTTTCTCAACCAGATAAGTATCATCCGCATATTTTGCTAAAATTTCCGCAAAGATTTGCTCGCGAACAATGTAGTCTGAATACATATGCAGCTTGGTCTCGTAAGTTTCCAAGACCTTCTCTGTCCGCTTAATATTATCATAGACGGCTTGGCGGCTGATTTTATACTCTTCTGCAATTTCTGCCAGAGAATAATCATCCGCATAATAAAGCTCGACATAGTTCATCTGCTTTTCTGTTAGCAAGGTCGCATAAAATTCAAACAATGCATTCATCCGATTGGTTTTTTCAATTTCCATTCTTCTATTATACCAAAAAAAATGAGATAAATTCAGCTTAGATTGCAGAAGGTATCAGTTGTTAGTCTTTTCTTAATTTGTCTAGTGTCGCTTGGAAAAGTTTCGGTGGGTCGAGTTCGAACTCTAACCACTGATGCGAAATAGGATGCTCAAATCCTAGCATCTGCGCATGTAAAAATTGGCCATGATTAGGTTTCAGTGCATTTTTTGGCCCATACAAAGGGTCACCTGCCACAGGATGACCGATATAGGCCATATGCACACGGATTTGATGGGTACGACCTGTCTCAAGCGTCAAACTGACCAAGGTAAAATCGCCGAAGCGCTCTAGCACTTCAAAATGGGTCAAAGCAGGCTTACCACCCGAAATCACAGCTTGCTTTTTCCGTTCCTTGGCATTGCGACCTATCGGCGCCTCAATCACACCACGGTCATTCAGTAAATTCCCATGGATAATGGCAAGATAACGACGTTTCGAGGTATGTTCTTTGAGTTGCGCGGCTAGAAATTCATGCGCTTGATCATTTTTTGCGACCATTAATAAGCCACTGGTATCCTTATCGATACGGTGCACAATACCCGGTCTAATCACACCATTGATGCCAGACAAATTCGTCATGTGATACATCAAAGCATTAACAAGTGTCCCTGTTTGATGACCAGCTGACGGATGAACAACCATCCCCTGAGGTTTATTAATCACGGCGACATCATCATCTTCATAGACAATTTCTAGTGGTATATTTTCAGCCTCATAGGACAGCACTTCTGGCTCAGGAATGTCAAATGACACGATGTCATTTTCTAGCACTTTATACTTGGCTTTTTTGACTTGCCCATTAACCAAGACAGCGTCTGCTTTAATCAGGTCGTTGGCCTGAGTTCGTGAGACCTCTGAGTTATCTGAGATAGCCTTGTCTAGGCGCAATCCTGCGGACTGGGCTTTAATTTTTATTTCCAATTTATCTTAACCTTCATCTTTTTCTATCAAAATACCTATAAAGAGTACCACGAATCCTATCGATAGCAAGATATCTGCTACGTTAAAAATAGGAAAGTTGATAAAGTCGAGCTGAAACATATCAACAACATAACCTTGCCGCACTCGGTCAATAAAGTTACCCAAGGCACCTGAAATAATCAAGGTTAACCCAATCGCATACCAATTTTTTGACAGATTTTTGAGCCAAAACCAGATAGCCACTGCCAAGACAAGCACTGTTGTCAAAACAAAGAACCACTGCTGACCTTCTAAAATCGACCAAGCTGCACCGTCATTTTGCAGATGGGTCAATGACAAAAGCCCTTTAATCACTGATTTTTGTTCAGATAATTTGATATTTTTGACGATTGCCAGCTTGACCACTTGGTCAAGGATAATGCCTAACACAATCACAATCGGTAAACTTATTTTTTTCAACTTCATCGTTCTATTATAACAAAAAAAGCAAGCCTATGCTTGCTAAATTTGCCAAAATACATTGCTGTCCTCATTTATTTCAAGTCTGCCGATTTCACACCACCCTCGACGGCTTCATCAAAGATAAAGGAACCGTTTGATGTCCGGTCGAGCAGATTTAAGTCTGGTAAATTGATTTCAAATAATTTACCAGTTTGTGATAGGACTTGTAGCATTTGTAATTCTTGGTCAGTTTCAGAGAATAAATCGCCTCCGTAGACGTTTTTCACTGTACCTGAGGCAAAGACTTGATGTGGTGCTTTTTTGAGGTCACGAAGTATTTGTAAGCCACGACCTGCACGGCTTTTAGCTGGAATTTCATTGAAATTCACACGTTTCAGAGACCCACGCTGCGTCAAAATATAGAATGAATCGGTATCAGCAAAATAACTTGCAACGACAAAATCATCGTCTTTTAAGTTAATAGATTTAACACCTGCTGCTTTTGCACCTACAACTGGCACATCCTGAGATGGAAATCTCAAGGCATAACCATTGTGTGTCACTAGCATCATGTCGGCATTTTTATCGAAGGCAACTGAAACAACACGGTCATCAGCTTGTTTAAATTTCGCATATTGCGCAGATTTAGAGCGGTAAGTCCGCCAAGGCTTAAAGTCAGCGAGTGCTACTTTTTTGATTAAACCAAATTTCGTTGCGACCATCAGCTCACGAGTCTCTGTATCAAAATCGTCTAATATTTGGACGAATAGTATCTCTTCCTCTTGAGAAAAGTTATTGACCAAAGAAGAGCTGTGCGTGCCAATATCTTTCCATTTAACGTCATCCAATTCATGAATTGGTCGATAGATGACATTACCAAAGGTCGTGAACATCAGAAGATGCTGTGTCGTTAAGGCCGGTTGATGGAAAATGAGACGATCATCTTCACGTTTGCCAATTTCTTCCAGTTTAGAGGCTGAAAAACTACGTGGCGTTGTGCGCTTGACATAGCCAGAACGCGTCACGCTGACAATCGTTTCTTCTTTAACGATGAGTGAGGCAGCTTCAACTTCAACTGCGACCACTTCATCAACCAAAATACTTTTACGAGGTTGACCGAATTTCTTCTTAACTTCTCGAAGCTCACGTTTCATCACGTTAAACATTGTTTTTTCATCATTGATGATGGCTGACAATGTTGTGATGCGCTCTTTGAGCTCCGCTTCTTCACTTTGCAAAGTGACCACATCCGTATTTGTCAAACGATACAGTTGTAAAGTCACGATTGCTTCAGCTTGCGGTTCGCTAAAGTCGTAAGATGCCATCAAGTTCTCTCTGGCATCCGCTTTATTATCACTGGCACGGATAAGGGCAATAACTTCATCCAAAATGCTCAGGACACGAATCAGTCCTTCGACGATATGCAGACGTTTTTCAGCCTTGTCTCGGTCAAAGATTGAGCGAGAACGAATAATATCACGTTTATGGCTGATATAGCTTGATAAAATTGGAACAATCCCGACTTGACGTGGTGTTGCATTGTCAATCGCAACCATATTGAAGTTATAATTGACCTGTAGATCAGTATATTTGAGCAGATAATTTAAAATCAACTCAGCATCTGCATCTTTTCTCAACTCAATGGCAATCCGTAAGCCGTCGCGGTCAGATTCATCGCGAACCTCAGCAATGCCAGCTACTTTGGCATTCACACGAACATCATCAATTTTTTTAACTAGGCTAGCTTTGTTAAGCTCGTAAGGAATTTCAGTGACGACAATTTCCTTTTTACCGCCCTTGAGTTCTTCTATTTTAGTTTGAGAACGAACGACTACTTTACCTTTACCGGTTTCATAAGCTTTTTTAATCTCAGACTTGCCTTGAATAATCGCACCCGTTGGAAAGTCTGGACCAGGTAGAAACTCCATCAGTTTATCAACGCCCGCGTTCGGATGGTCAATCATATAAACTGTGGCATCAATAACTTCACTTAAATTATGCGTCGGAATGTCCGTCGCATACCCTGCTGAAATCCCTGTTGACCCATTGACCAAGAGATTTGGAAAACTGGCGGGTAAAACGGTCGGCTCTTTTTCGGTATCATCAAAGTTCCATGCGAAAGGCACGGTATCTTTGTCAATATCTTGCAAGAGGTAGGCCGAAATTTCAGATAGGCGTGCTTCGGTATAACGCATGGCTGCGGGTGGGTCCCCATCCATGGAGCCGTTATTACCGTGCATTTCGACGAGGACTTGCCCCATTTTCCAATCCTGCGAAAGGCGAACCATGGCATCATAAATCGAACTATCGCCATGCGGGTGATAATTACCCATGATATTGCCGACTGACTTAGCGGACTTCCGGTAGCCTTTGTCAAAGGTATTACCATCTTTATTCATTGAATAGAGAATTCGCCGTTGAACGGGTTTTAGACCATCGCGAATATCAGGCAGCGCTCGCTCCTGAATGATATATTTAGAATAACGACCAAAGCGGTCGCCCATAATCTCTTCTAGAGAGAGTTTTTGTACATTGCTCATAGTTTCTTCTTTTTCTTTTTATATGATTTCAGAGAATTTTTCGATATCAGTTTTGGTACCGACAACATAAAGGATATCGCCTAAAGCGATTCTCGTGTCATGCTTTCCGATATTGGCTGAACCGTCTGCTTTTTTAATGAAAGCGACATTAACATGATAATCTTGGGTTAGGTTAGCTTGAAATAGAGTCAGACCATTAAATTTACTGTTCTTCACGACAATCTTAGCAAAGGAATAATCATCCGACAAATCTAGATATTCAGAGACATCTGGATGTGCTAAATTATCGGCAACTCGGTAGCCCGCATCTCTTTCAGGCTGAATAATTTTATCAGCACCAATTTTCGTCAAAACTTTGATTTGCACATCTGTCGTTGCTTTCGTGACCACGTTTTTAGCGCCTGCCTCAATCACAATCATCGTCGTCAAAATACTAGCTTGCACATTTTTGCCAATAGCAACAACCACACCATCGAATTTATCAATTTCGACATTCTTTAGTACACGTTCATCTGTGGCATCCGCAATCATCACGTGCGTGGCAATATCCTTGTAATCATCAATTTTCTTGGCATCGGTATCAATCGCCACCACTTCATGACCATTTTTGACTAAACTTCTCACCACACTAGAGCCAAATCGCCCTAAACCAATCACACAAAAACTTTTCATCTCATATTCTTTCTTTAAGTCTTAGGAAAGGTAAGTCAATCCCTAACCCACAACAATTTCTTCTTCTGGATATTGAATCAATTCTTCATCTATCTTAGCATGACTACTGAGGGCGTAAATGACTGTCATAATCCCAATTCGCCCAATAAACATTAGTACCATAATTAAGAGTTTACCAATTGCAGTCAAATCTGGTGTCAACCCCAATGATAGACCAACCGTCGCAAGTGCTGAAATGACTTCAAAAAAGACATATTCAATCCCATTATTTAGTGGTAAATTTTCCGTTATCAATAAGACAAAAGAAAAAGTAAAGATAATCGCTAGATAAATAAAGATGATTTCATAGACACGACGAATCGTCCGACGCGGAATCTGTCTTTCTTGGTAAATCGTTTTGAAACGATTACTAAAAATATAGCGAATATTCATCACCAGAACACCAAAAGTTGTCGTCTTGACCCCACCTGCTGTGGAACCTGATGTCCCTCCGATAAACATCAACACCATAGTCAATAAGAGACTGGCATAGCTTGTTGCATTATAATTGCTAAAGGTAAAGCCACCAGAACGCGGTGTGATACTCAGGAAAAAGTTTTGAACTAAATAAGTTATCGGATGACCATCAAAGCTTTTAATATTAAGTAAACTATATAAAATCGTACCAACGACGACTAAAATAGCCGTCATCGTCAAAGCCAATCTCGAATGTAGCGTAATTTTCTTCACTTCCCGAAAACTAATCAAGTCAAACCAAACGATAAAGCCAAAGGACCCCGATAGAATCAGAAGACTCATAATCATCAGAACGTAAGGATTATCCTTAAATTGAAACAAGGATGTCTCAAATAAATCGAACCCAGCATTAGAATGAGCCGAAACCGCATGGAATATACTAAACCAAATGCCTTTCCCCCAACCAAATTTAGGGATAAAATCCACACTCAGCAACATCGCACCAATGAGTTGTGTCACTAAGGATAATTTGACAATGGCCTTAACCAACTTATCCCCACCATCAAAACTTGTAAAATTATAGGCATCACGAATCAGCATTTTAGATTTGAATGAAGGATGTTGCCCTGTCATATTTAACAAGAGCACTAAGAAACTCATAAAGCCTAGACCACCCACTTCAACCATGATGAGAATAATCACCTGGCCAAAAGTATTCCAGTGGTCGGCAGTATTCACAACAGCTAGACCCGTCACACAAGTCGCTGAAACAGCCATAAAAAGACTGTCCAAGTAAGAAGTCGCTTGGCCATTTTGATCCGAAATGGGTAAGGCTAGAAAAATTGAGCCAATCAGAATGACAGATAAAAATCCAAAAATAATCATCTGTGGCGGTTTCATTTGTTTTATCAATTGGGGTATGTGCATCTTATTGCATCACTTCACTTTTCTCTTCAAGCGTAAATTCGACATTATTTTCAATCCATTTACGACGCGGTTCGACTTTATCACCCATGAGAACCGACACACGCTTTTCAGCTTGCGCCACATCATCCAAGGTCACCTGAATCAAAGTTCGCGACTCAGGATTCATGGTCGTTTCCCAAAGCTGATCCGCATTCATCTCGCCCAGTCCTTTGTAACGCTGTAAAATCGCGCCTTTACCAAAGTTCTTGCGCACAGCGTTCAATTCACCATCAGTCCAAGCATACTCGAGTTTTTCAGATTTTCCTTTACCTTGGCTCATCTTATAAAGCGGTGGTAGGGCAATGTAGACATGACCATTTTCAACGAGTGGTCTCATGTAGCGATAAAAGAAGGTCAGTAACAAGGTTTGAATATGGGCGCCATCGGTATCGGCATCGGTCATGATGATGACTTTATCGTAATTAATATCCGAAATATCAAAATCTGCGCCAACGCCTGCACCAATGGTATAAATCATGGTATTGATTTCTTCATTTTTGAGAATATCTGCCATCTTGGCTTTCTCAGTATTGATGACCTTACCTCTAAGCGGTAAAATCGCTTGAAATTTACGGTCACGGCCTTGTTTAGCAGAACCACCGGCTGAATCTCCTTCGACTAGATACAATTCATTTTTAGCAGGATTTTTACCCTGAGCAGGTGTGAGTTTCCCCGATAAGAGACCTTTATCTTTCTTACCTTTTTTACCCGTTCTCGCATCATCACGCGCTTTTCGAGCTGCCTCACGCGCATCACGCGCTTTAATCGCTTTACGAATCAAGTTTTGTGATAATTCTGCATTCTCCATCAGGAAGAAGGCTAATTTATCGCTAACAATATTATCAACGATTGGACGGGCTTTTGGACTTCCCAATTTATCCTTGGTTTGACCTTCAAACTGGAGATGCTCTTCTGGTACAAGGACAGACAGAAGAGCTGTCAGACCTTCACGGTAGTCAGAGCCTTCTAGGTTCTTATCCTTCTCCTTGAGCAAGCCAACTTTTCTAGCATACTCATTCATGGATTTGGTAATAGCTTGTTTAAGCCCCGCTTCGTGTGTGCCACCATCTTTTGTTTTGACATTATTAACGAAACTAAGAATATTGTCAGAGTAGCCGTCATTGTACTGAATGGCTACTTCAACTTGGAAATTCTCAGCTTCCCCTGCAAAATACATGACAGGTGTTAAGGTATCCTTATCTTCATTGAGATAAGCGACAAAGTCCTGCACACCATTTTCATAGTGGAAACTTGCTGATTCAGGTTGACCATCAATTTCATTGCGCTCATCTGTCAGTGTCAATGTGACATTAGGTAAAAGAAAAGCTGATTCATTAAGACGGTCAAAAATGGTGCTATATTTAAAGTCTATTGTTGAGAAAATCGTTGCATCTGGCATAAAGTGGACTTTTGTCCCTGTTTTAGACTTTGGTGCTTTACCAATTTTTTCAAGCGTTGTGACTGGTTTGCCACCATTTTCAAAACGTTGGCGGTAGACAACACCATCACGCGTGATTTCAACTTCAAGATAACTTGAAAGAGCATTCACGACAGATGAACCAACACCATGAAGACCACCTGAGGTCTTATAGCCACCTTGACCAAACTTACCACCCGCGTGAAGTACCGTGAAGATAACTTCAACTGTTGGAATACCAGTTGCGTGAGTACCGACAGGCATGCCACGTCCGCTATCTGAAACAGTTAGTGACCCATCTTGATGGATTGTCACATTGATTTGGTCACCGAACCCTGACAAGGCCTCATCAACAGCATTGTCGACAATCTCCCAGACCAGATGGTGGAGACCAATCCCATCCGTTGACCCGATATACATCCCTGGACGTTTACGGACCGCATCTAGGCCTTCCAAAACCTGAATGGCATCATCATTGTAATTATTAATATCTATTGTCAATTTACTTTTCCTTTGGACATACAGTCTAGATTTTTTTTAATCAAACTGGCGTTCAGATGATTTTAAAAATGCTCTATATTATAGAATACCTTATTTTCTTGATTTTGGCAAAAAAAATTCTGTATAAATTTGCGTGGGGAGACAGTCTTTCAAAGAGACTGGGACAAAAGTCCTCTAAAAAAATAGGTGATGCACCATTTTCGAAGTTAATCGGAATTGTTCATCGCCCTATTTTTGTGTTACTTTGACTGCGTGGTTAAGTAGCAGGTTTGATCGTTAGAAACAATAGCGAATTGGTAAGAAAACCGCTGATTCTGTGTGAAATTCGTATTGTTTTGTCAAAACAATACGAATTTGGTAAAAAACGTTGATTTCTTGAGCAACTCGTACTCTTTCTGCGAAACTGTACGAAAAAAGAGAAAAGAAAACTGGTCGTTTTGATGTGATTACCTAATCAACTTTTCTTTATCAAGCTTCAATGAGATGCGCTTACGCCCATCATCAATTAAAGGAACATTTGGATCATAAACACTTTCAATCAATATTTTAATTGATTCATTGTAAGCCTTAAACTCTTCATCCAATGCATCAAAAATTGCCTGATTTTTTTCGTCTTCAGACAATTCCTTAAAGTCGTTAGAGGCTTGTTTTTCTTTAGTAATAATTTTTGCAGCTTTAAGACTTAGCCAAATTTCAGCCGCCTCTGCGTTATCTACTACCATTGTTGAAAGTACTTGACCTGCAGTATCCTTGGCTACTAGCTCACGACCTTCAAACAACTTCGGTTCAACTGCCTTAGGTCGATTTTTAATCGCTTCTGCAAGTTCTGATTGTAAATCACGCGCAAAAGTTTCATAACTTTCGTTTGCAATGACTGTGAGTGTATTAATTTGTTGTACTTCCTGCTCACCTAAAACTTGTGCATCCTGTCTATCGCCATGTTGTTCAACAGATAAACGTAACCCTCGACCAATTTCTTGACGCTTTTTAATGTCGGATGAACTTTGTCGTAACGTTGCAATTTAAAAAACGTTTGGATTATCCCAGCCCTCTTTTAATGCTGAATGTGAAAAAATAAAACGGACTGGGTTCAACAAAGGAAAGTAAACGCTCCTTATTTTTCATAATTAGGTCATAAGCTGAAATATCATCACTCGCTTCACTACCACGCTTGATTTTACTATCGATTGACTTACCTTTTTTATCAACTGAGAAATAGCCTGCATGTACTTTTTCGGGTGTTTGAATATCTCGTCTAAGATAATTTTTATAGTCTGAATCAAGATCTAGCGTATTTTCTAGATAATCACGTACGATTGTTTCATATTCTTCTTCAAACATCTGAACAAATATGCCTTTAGTATCCTCGCGTGAGTAGTCTTTATATTTTGCAACTTCATCAATGACAAATAGAGATAAAGTTTTAATACCACGTTTATACAATTGAACTTCTTTTTCCAGATGTGAATAAATTGTCTCGCGAATCTGAATCCGACGTAAATCGTCATCATTATCGTTCCCAATAACTTCACCAACATGGAGTCTGATGCCATTGGTAAATTAGACAAATTGATCCACGCTATTTATTTCAGAAATAACATAGCCACTTCGATAACTTTCGACTTCGCCAGAATACGTATAAATATTATCGCTACGTTCAAAAAGTTTCGATGCTTTGATAACTTTTCTCTTTGCCGTGATTTTTTCAAATTGAATCCGAACTTTTAACTCTGGCTTTTCTTGGATACGTTCGATATAAAGATAACCACTTGATGCGTTTGAACCAGAAATTTCAATCCCTTTGACACTAATTTTCTTAACTAACTGCTTTAGATATGCGTCAATCGCATCCAAACGATAGACCATATTATAATTTTCACGGTGAGTCGCAGAGTAGTTGATGAAAAACAAAGGATTAAATTTAGCTAAACCAATACGCGTTTTATTCAATGCGGCACCTGTCACACCCAAAACAGACTGTGACTCATCAATCATCATAATTGAATTAGTAGCGCTAATCACATCAATCAGTCGTCGACCACGAAATTGATTCAATACCATATCTATGCGACGCACATCTTGTCCAGAGGCATTAAAGGCTTGCGTATTGACAATCATAACATTGATTCCTGCATCGCTTGCAAACGCTTCAATCTTATCTAACTGACTAGAATTATAGATAAAGGATCTAATATTTATACCGTATTCTTGTTTAAAATGTTCAGCTGTTGAATCAAAAGTCTTCGCGACACCTTCATGAATAGCTATGCTTGGCACAACTACGATAAACTTTGTCCAACCATAAAGCTTATTAAGCTCAAACATCGTTTTGATGTAGGTATATGTTTTACCAGTCCCAGTTTCCATCTCAATGGTCAATGTTAATGCTTCGCTTTTATTGTCAATTTTAGTTTTAGTATCTTTACCACCAATAGACATTTTGTTGAGCTGAGTATCCGTTAAGATGCCGTTTTCTTTTTGAATTGACTTAATATTCCCTAGTATATCTGCTTCAGATAAAGCAATCTGGCGTTTTTGAAACCCGTTTCAGCTAATAAACTAATTTTCTGACTGTTTCCCGTATCCACTAGATATTGAAAAGGACTTTGTTTGGGTTGTCCTTGGAAGACTTGTGTTACAGCATTAACTGCGTTTTCTTGAAATTTTTGATGTTTATATTGGAGCTTCATTGTCACACCTTTCAAAATTTAATAAATAGTGTTCGTATTTCAAAGTCTTAATATTTCGGCAAGCCATTCATCACTAAATCAATGATATGGATGATCGGAATACCATCTACCATTCCAACATCAAGTGGATTTCCAGTCACAACGATTTTTTGGAATGAATCAGGTATTTCCCCTAGATTATCAGTCTCACGACTTGTTTTCGGCAGCTCTAGTGCCACTTGAACATATTTAGTGATGCCATTTTTAGCGATGACAAAATCAACTTCTTTATCTCCTAGACGTCCTACAAATACTTCATAGCCGAGACGATGCAGCTCAAGATAAACCAAATTTTCAATTTGACCACCTAGATTACCAGCAAATTGTCCTAAAATTTTATTACGTAAGCCAAGGTCACAGACAAAATATTTAGCACCATTTCTCAAACGTTCTTTGCCACGGATATCATAACGATCCACTTTATAAAACAGAAAAGCTTCTTCGAGTAATTCAAGATACTTAGCTACACTTTTAGTTGAAATACGTACGTTAGCAGACATCAATGTATCAGCTATTTTTTTGACTGACACTAGCTGCCCAATATTATCCAGCAAAAATTTCACAATTCGTTTTAGGACATCAATTTCCCTAATATTTCCTCTTTGGGCAACGTCATTTAACAAAATCGTATCAAATATGCCTTGAAGGGCACTGATTTTAAGCGAATCAGTATTTTGCTGAATCACTGCTGGAAATCCTCCGAATTCAAGATAATCATCATAGCGCTCACGCTGACTCGTTAACTCATTATTTTGATACATAAAGGTTAGATATTCGTTGAAGGATAATGGCATCATCTCAATTGTAATGGTTCTTCCTGATAGTAATGTCGCTAGCTCACCTGAGAGCATTTTACTATTTGAGCCCGTCACATAAATGTCACTATTAAACGAAACTCGAATACTATTAACCACTTTTTCCCAGCCATCTACTAGTTGTATTTCATCAAATAGAAAATAAGTGACGTTGCCATCAATAACGTTTTCTTTTAGATAGGCAAAAAATGATGTCGCAGTCAGCAAATCATCATATGTCATATCCTCAAAATTTAGATAGACGATATTTTCTGGTACTACTCCTTCATTTTCAAGATGTTCTTTAAACATTTTTAGTAAAAAGGACTTACCCGAACGCCGAACACCGCTAATAACCTTAATAAACTCAGAACCTTTTGCTTCTACAATCCAATTTAAATACTTTTCTCTAATTATCATACTTGTAGTCCCTTTCTTTTATTTATTAGACTATAAACGGAAGTATAGTTCCATTTTTTACAATAAACGTAAAAAGTATAAATATAGTTCCTGTTTCTGTAAAGATACTAGAGCAGATCTAAAAAGAGATTTTGAGTCTCTTTATAAAAAATATTTAATATATGGTTTTATTGAAAATAGTTTTTATTACTTGTATTTGAGTTTCATTGATGCTATTTATTTAATTATCCTTTGTCAAAATCAGTTAACTAAATTTTTTTAACGAGCTCAATCATTTTTGAAATACTGTCCGATAACTGCTGAAGAGTATAATAGTTTTTGTTGTTTTCTGGATGATGAATAATATGTCTAACAAATGTTGGTAATGATTTTTTAGGTGTGTCACCGTTTTCTTTTCTATCATCAAAATAATCTACATCATTCGAAAAACCTTTATAGTTCAACCACGTTTCAAAGTTAACCTTCGGTGTTGGTTGCTGGGAATTTTTCCAAGTAATAAAATCTACATCCTCCCTATTTTTTTTGAAGTGATTTTCTAAATAACCATACAATTCATTATGAAATTCAATACTCACAACATCAAATGCTACATAATTTATCTCTCCCCAAGTAGGACTGAAGGAAGGAAACAAGTTTAAATCCTTATTATTAGAAATTCTATCCCTCTCTCGAGAAAAAACATTTATTTGGTTCACTGATTCCTCAAAGTGTTTAAGTAAATATGGTGAATGTGTTGTAATAAAGATTTGTGAAAAATTTGAGATTTTCTTTAAAGAATTAATCAACTTATCTTGAGCTTTAGGATGTAAAAATGTCTCTGGTTCATCAATAAAGAAAAAAATTGGTTTGTCATTTGTAGCATCTGATTTTATAACATCCGCATAGAGTTGAATTAATGCAAGTGCCAATACCCGTTGCATCCCTGTTCCCTTTTCACTAGCATCAGTTTCAATGCCATTATCTGATAGTAAAATTTGACCAGTTTTAAAGAAATTATCCAACTCTGGCAATCCAAAATTAAATTTCACACCAGTTTTTCCGTATTGTTCCGAAATAATTTCTTCGATTTTATCTTGAGTATCTTTTAGAATTGCTGTTAGACCTTGATCACCAAAAGCAGTTTCATGTGCTACTCGTAACTCTTTATATACACTTGATTGCTGAAAATCGGCAGTAACTGCATTAATAAGTTTTCCAACAATTTTTGCTTTTCCAAAATCTTGATATTCTTCATTTTTCAAATCAGAATAAACAAATTGTGCATCAAACAGCGCTGAAATTGTTGAATCAATTCCAGTTGGATTCTGCCATTCTTTTTCCGTTGGATGCCACACTAAAACATTTTTTTGTTTTGTTGTTTTAGGTGTATTTTTATTCCCATTCTTAGATATCCACACATGTTTTTTACTATCTCGTAATATTCTTAGATTCTTTATACCATTTTCTTCAAACACAAAATCCGCATATTTTTTCAAAGAATCTTGCTCAACTAACTGTTCAATATCATTTCCTGAAAATAAAATCTCTACCGAAACTTCTTCATCTTTTTTACCTTTTGTAATCCAATCAGACTTAATTTTTCCTCCCTGTATAAACTCGATAGCTTTAAAAATAGTTGTTTTTCCAGAATTATTATCCCCTACAAAAAAATTAATACCTGATTTAAAATTCAGCTCATGGTCTCCCTCAAAACTTTTAAAATTATGAAGTTTCATTTTAGAAATATACATCAAACCACCTTCACTTTCGTATCTGGAGAAATCACGCGGAATTGTTCTAGTACGTTCACTTTCTCAGATGATTTATTAAATGTTGATTCTTTAAAGACAGCACTTAGAGGTTTTAAGGTGGCAATTGACCGAGTTAATTCATCGGTAAGTTGTTCACCAAAATAACAAATGACACCGGATAATTCACCGAAATAGTCGTATTTGATGATTTCAACGTTTTCTAGCGTTTCTTTTGAAACTTTTCGATTATACTCCAAAGCGCCATCAATCAAAATATCATATAACAAATCGTAATCCGTACGCCCTTCTTTTTGATAATTTGATAATTCTAATAAATCCCCTTGACCAGTTTCATCAGCCGTCTTGTAAATATCTTCACGAATACCTAAATTATCTACTTTTAAGGCGCGGAAACCAGATGTATCATCAAGTTTCTTTGCAGCTCGACGGATACGTTCTCGGGATATTTGATCAATGGTTTTATAACCTGCTTTTTGGGCTTCAGAGTTTTCTGGTGTTTTTTCATCAAGAGTAGCTAAAATATACTTTCGATTTCCGCCGTCCTCAGCATTAAGTTGCATAACGGCGTCAGCAGTCGTGGCAGAGCCTGCAAAGAAGTCAAGGATAATAGAATTATTAGTTGTAGCTACTTTTAGAAAATTTTCAATTAGCTTTATTGGTTTTGGAAAACTAAAAATTTTCCCTTCCATCAATTCTTCTATTTCTGAAGTTCCTCGACGACTTGTAAAATCTTTCCCGTCAATAATCGAACGAATCAATTTCTCACTATGTCTCATTTTTTGAACAATTCTATATTCACCATTTGCTGAATAACCTACAATCTCATCATTGATAAATTTATTAGATTTTTCTTTCCCCATCTCCAAACAAAAGGAATTTGATTCTTCTGAGATTTAGGAGGGAAAATTTCTATAGAAAAATCATCGCTCTTTTCCAACGATATTTGATAAAAACCATTGTCGGAAATCAAGCTAGGATTTAAGTAAAATGGGTAGTATAAATTCGGACGATTTCCTTTGTGAAAAGCTTCGTTACTATTATATAATGGATGAATATTAAAGCCACCTTTATCATCACTATAAGAGAACTTCTTCTCCAAATCAGGCAATAGATTTGTCTCTGTCAAACAATTATCTTTTGAATAAAAGAGTACAAATTCATGCATTTTTCCGATATCTCCATAATCTCTTGCATTAGGTGTAGATTTTATTATAAATTCCCCTACAAAATTATCCTCCCCAAACACCTCATCCATCAACAATTTCAAATTAGCCTGTTCATTATCATCAATCGAAACAAAAATTACCTCAGTATCCGAAAGTAGATTACGTGCTAACTTCAACCGTGGATACATCATTGACCACGGCCGTTTCATAAATTCAATTTAAAATATATTTTTCTGAATATTTTAAAAGAATATCGAGTTTTTAAAAAGAATAGCATATAAGATTAATTATTGTTTGAAAATTCAAACAATATATTCAGTAATATTGTCCCTTTTTTGAATATTTTCGTAAAAATTTAAATCACTAATTTTTATGTATTTTTCAGAAAAATTAAACTCATGAAACGGCCGTGCATCATTGACAACCAATCTGAGTGGAATCGTCCAGCTGACTTGTCATTTTTAACTAAACGTGTGCCTTCTTCATCGACATTGCCCTCAGCTTCATCTGCATCTTTGATAGATTTTTTGAAATTATCATGATAAACAAAATCTTTTCCTGTGTTGTAAGGTGGATCAATATAAATCATATCTATCTTGCCTTGATAAGATTCTTGCAAGAGTTTCAAGGCTTCAAGATTATCTCCAGTGATAAAGAGGTTTTCACTGTTTTCAAAATCAACACTTTCTTCTGGTTGTGGGCGCAATGTTTTTGTTGACGGTGTAGCAGCTTCAAAATAAGCCTTAGCTTTACCATTCCACGTAAAATCATATCGTTCTTTTTGATCTTCTGCTCTGGCAAAAAGGTCACGTAATTCGTTCAACAATTCTATATCGACAGTTTGCTTTGGAATATGAACCTTTTCTGGTGTTTGACTCATCGTTTAATCTCCTAATTTTTCTAATTCTAGCTCTAGCTGGTGACGCCTATGGGGGTGCGTCTGATTTGCTTGCTTAGTGTTTCAATTTGTTTCTTAATCTCTTGTTTTTGATTATAGTGCTTGATTTGTTCCGCCAATGGTTGCCCTGATTGTTTTAGCTCTAAAATTTGTCTGAGAAAATTTTCTTGTATCTCATCAATACTCAACCCTCGTATCTCCAATGCTTCAAGCATTTTTCGACCATATAATCGCTTATAGTAAAAACTACCAATCCAGTCATCATTAACAATGAAAATAATCTTATGTGGTATTTTTGCTTGTATATCACTTAAGACTTTTGTATCTAGTATTGCCATCTCAATCGTAAAAATTTCGATTTCAATCAAGTTTTTACTCGGCAAGTTAATTGTCGTAGGAGCTAATTTAGCATACCAACGAATTTGTTTAACTTGTGTATTTTTCGCAAGTTGAGTACTAATCCTATCTTTTGCGACCACACGATTGACGTATGTTGTTTTAGGCAAAAAGTTTAACAGTTTACTCATGACTAGCCACCAAAAAGTCAATAAGTCCGAATATTTTGCCATATGTCGCCCATCTTTGGTATCTACGTTCGCGATTTGCACATGGAATATAGAATTCACGAGCTTCTTTTGAAATTTTTTCTTTGGTAAAAACATTACTAGTGAATAAAAATTGCAATTCATCTATTTTTTCAAGTTCTTTTTTTAGAGCCTCGTAAGCATATATTGAGAAACTAGCTGCTGCGATTTTAAGTTTGGCACCACGACGAATTTCTTGCTTTAAGTCATCAATGACACGCTGTGTCGTATTATTAAAACTATTAATAGTCATATAAGCAACCACTTTCTAACATAAAAATTCCTCCTAGATTTAAGTACCCGCCGAAAAAATGTCTAACTTAATGTCTTTTATATGGCGAGGTTACTTTAATGCTTTAACTGTGCTAAATAAATATACATCTATTTTACCAAAAATATAGACTATTTAGTAAGTATTATTTAATATGTTAGCATTTTTCTGAATATAGTTATATGGAATTTTCCAAAAACATATCAAAAAACGCTATCAAGAGACAGCGTTTTTTGATTTGGTCTAGATTATTTAACTTTTTCTTCCTCATAATCCCCATTGCTACAAACAACCTGTTTGCCGCCGCCACGGACTTTCTTCTCAACCAAGAATTGACCACATTTTGGACACTCTCGACCGATGGGTTTATCCCATGAAGTGAATTCACAGTCTGGATAGCGGGCACAACCGTAGAAAATCCGATTGCGTTTAGACTTACGTTCGATGACTTGACCTTCATGACAAGTCGGGCAGACGACACCAATTTCCTTGACAATCGCCATAGTATTGCGGCAGTCTGGGAAATTACTACAAGCGTAAAACTTGCCGTATTTGCCAAGTTTAATCACCATCGGATGGCCGCAGACCTCACAGTCGAAACCGGCAGACTCATCTTTTATCTGGATTTTTTCAATCTCCGTTTCAGCTTTTTCAAGCTCAACGGCGAAAGGTTGATAGAACTCATCGACGACCTGAACCCATTGGCGCAAGCCGTGTTCAACATTATCAAGAGAGTGTTCCATATCTGCTGTAAACTCGGTATTAACGATATTCGGGAAGAACTCGACGACCATGTTATTAACGATTTCACCGAGTTCTGTCGGCTCAAATCGCTTAGCTGATAGTTTGACGTAGTAACGACGCTGAATTGTTTCAAGCGTTGGTGCATAGGTGGACGGGCGACCAACACCGATTTCTTCTAACGTTTTAATCAGCGTGGCTTCACTAAAACGCGCAGGCGGCTGCGTGAAATGCTGTTCTGGCTTGATATTGTCTTTCTTGACAACATCCCCCTCAGCCATTTCCGGTAGCATCTTGTTCTTATCCGCATCATTGTAAACCGCCATATAGCCGTCAAATTTGACTTGTGAACCGTTTGCCGTAAACATGACACCATTTTGCGAGAGATTGACCTTAACTGTATCAAAAACAGCAGGCGTCATTTGGCTGGCAACGAAACGATTCCAAATCAGACGATAGAGTTTGAGCTGGTCTTTATCGAGATACTTGGCAATGGCCTCAGGCGTATTGAGAACGTTAGACGGCCTGATGGCCTCATGGGCATCCTGAGCACCCGCGACATTTTTAACTTTACTGCCGTGTTTACTATATTTTTCGCCAAAAGTATCGACGATATAGCTAGCCGCTGCCGCTTGGGCAACTGGCGAGATACGTGTCGAATCAGTACGCATATAAGTAATCAACCCTTGATGACCATTTGGTCCTAGCGTGATCCCTTCATATAATTGTTGGGCAACAGACATAGTCTTACGCGCTCTAAAGTTAATTTTATTGGCCGAATCTTGTTGGAGAGAAGACGTTGTATAAGGCAGTGGTGCATTGCGACGGCGTTCCTTTTTATCAACCTTATCGACTGTAAATTCGTCTGATGTCAGGCGTTCCATGACTTCTAAAACATCCGAATTTTTGTGCAACTTCTTCTTCTTGCCGTCAAGACCGTAAAAGCTACCCGGAAATTTCTTAGTCCCTTTTTTAAAATTACCTTCGATTGACCAGTATTCTTCTGGGATAAAGGCATTAATTTCATTTTCACGGTCAATGATAATTTTGAGCGCGATGGATTGCACACGACCAGCGGACAAGCCTTTTTTAATCTTCTTCCAAAGAATTGGCGAGATGGAATAGCCGACTAAGCGGTCTAAAATACGACGTGCTTGTTGGGCATCTACCAAGTCTAAATCAATTGAACGTGGTTCTTTAAAAGCATCTTTAACGGCATCTTTAGTGATTTCATTAAAGACAACACGATTCTTATCCTTAACATCAAGCCCTAAAATATGCGCCAAATGCCAAGCAATCGCTTCTCCCTCTCTATCCGGGTCACTTGCGAGATAGACGGCTTTGGCATTCTTAGCCTCTTTTTTAAGGGAGTTAATTAATGGTCCTTTGCCTCGAATGTTAATGTATTGCGGCTCATAGTCGTGTTCAATATCGACAGACATGGTTGACTTTTTCAAGTCACGAATATGCCCGACAGACGCAACGACTTTATAATTGCGACCGAGATATTTTTCAATCGTCTTTGCCTTAGCGGGGGATTCGACAATGACCAAATTTTTCTTAATTTTTGTTGCTGCTTTTTTCTTAGTTGTTTTCTTCGTTGTTGCTTTTTTAGTCGTCGTTTTTTTAACGGCTGCTTGCTTTGTTGTCGCTGTTACCATGAGGTTAGCCAACTTTCTATCAGATTACTCCACCTATCATAACGGCTTTTTTTCTGATTGTCAAGACAAAACTGTTTTTCTTATAGGAGAAACACGTTTTTTTGAATAAATTTCATTTAAATAGATTAATAACTCATCCACCAAAATCTGATAGATGAGTTATCTTTTTAGTTATTAAAGTCAAACGTATCCAATAGCAATCCTTCTAATTTCCCTGCTTTAACATAGGGAATCGTATCACAATTAACAAAATGAGTTTTAGAAATCTCATCGCCAGCAAAACCAAAAATATAATTGACAGCGATATTGTAAATAATTTCGCTTGGTGCAAAACCGTACACTTGTTTTTCAAGAATATGTCTCAAACGCTCAGCATCATCAGGGATTTCTTCTGCCAAACCAGCATACAAACGTGTCACAATCTCTGTCATATAAAGACCTGATTTCATATACAAGTCTGCAAAAGTTTTAGTGCTATCTTTGAAAATGTCAGGATTTTCCACTTCGAGTTTATCCACCATTAGCTTAACTACAGCTTTCGGTGTAAAAATCTGATTCGTTTTTTGTGGCGGAATATAGTCAAAAATATCCTCTGTCAAACTGTCATCAAAATAATTAGCGAGTTCCCGTTTTTTATTCAAAAATTCCTGAATGGCTGTATTGAAAACTTGTGCATCAAATAAACCTCCCGCATAGTGTTGCGTTTCGCCATCTTCATCTGTATAATCGCCACCATCTCGTAGAAAGCGAAATTCGGTTTCTGTAATAGAAGTCACTGCCAGAAAAACATCATCTGGCGTATAGTTCTCAAAATTTTCTAGGGTTAAATGGTCATCTCCATATGCCATGATAAAGCTAGGAATCGTCCGTGCAAAGCCACGTAAATGGTCACGCACATCATCTTCAACAGAAGATTTTTTCTTCTCTTCGACCTTAGTCTCAACTTTTTCAACCGCCTTTTGAGCAAGCTCAGGCACTTTTTCCGTCAAAACTTCTTTGATTGTTTCTTGTAACTGTGTTGTTAAATCTGTTAATTTCTGAGTTTTTGTTTGCTCAATCTCATGCTTTTCATCTGATGTCACTGCTTGCTGAATTTTTTCATCGAACTCGCTGACAACACGTTTCTGCTCAATCTGATTATCCTCAATTTCCACAGCAAGAACCTTAGTCAGCGTTTTTTCGGCCTCTTTCACGAGATTTGTCGTAAAAGCTTTTGAGATAGTTTTCTGATCATGGTCAGCGGTCAAAGTATTTAAAGTTTCTGGCGTAAAAATATTTTCGATGACAGGTTTAGAAAAACTTTCAGCAACTTTGACACTGTCTCTTGTTTGCGTATCATCCGCCAGCTCAACTTGATAATCAGCTTGCTCATAAATCGCAGTACCAAAAACAGCGTCCGTTTTACTGATGACAATGTCTTCGGGAATCGCAATTTCACCACTTTCATCAACAGCAACTTTGACTTTGCGTACTGGTTTCAAGTCATCTTTCGCCGTATTCATCTTATCCAGAATATCGCGCACTGGCGCTAAATTTTGGAAAATATTTGAGATATTAGCAAAAAGTAGATTACTCATAAAACCACGTTTAACGACTTCTTGGGCTTTAAGCGCTTTGGGAATGGTTAAGACTTGCGTACTATCCAGTTCAACCATTTTACCGTCTGAATCTTCGGCAATCACGGGAAAGAAATTCAGCAGATTTTTGATATTTTCTGCTCGGCTGTCATGAGTACCAGCGCCATTTGCTGTCGAACGAGATAAGTTATTCGCAAATTCGTCAAAAATAATCAGCGTTCTTTCTGGTGCAAAGTCAAAAATATAAGCATTTTCTTTTTGATAAAGTTGTCCATTTACTTCCTGAGACCATGGATTTTGCGCTCGAAAGGCTGCTTGCATGTATAGAGACGGACTTTTCATGTTAGATAACATCATGACCGCTGTCCATTCTGGAATCGTCACACCTGTTGTCAGCTGTCCGACGGATAAAGTGATGGTCTTATCATGACTTTTCACCGCCTGTTTCACTTTATTGAAACTAGATAAATTTGCAGCTGTATCATCGGGCGTTTTGCCGTCTCCCGCTGCTAAGATAATTTCATAGTTTTCAAATACAGGATGTTTTTTCAGTAATTTTTCAAGCGCTTTGGCTGAGGCAACTCGGTTGAGAAGCCAAAAAGTGTGTTTGAGTTCTTCACGAAGTTCTGGTGTCGAAAAAGGATACTTTTCCCCCTTGGTTAAAGTGTCTAGCCATTTGACCACTTCGTCTTGATGAACAAAGTTACCATCATCTTTCGTTTCAAAAAATAAGTTCAAATCAAAAGCATAGTCAGCATTTCCACCATCATCAGAAATCGCTGCGCCCTTGTTAATCTCATCCGTCATCATCTGCGACATCTGATAAGTAAAAAGGTTGAGTTTGGGTCGATTTTCATAGGGATTGTTGGTCTCGACATCTGACCAATCAGCTTTAGCCCGCTGTTCGTCCTCGTAAGACCAGTTATAAATCTGCGCATCAGAAAAGTCGCCACCTGCAATCGCTTTGAAAGGCGTTCCCGATAAGTGTAAGGTAAAATTGCGCTTTAGCTGACGAAAGGCGGTGTCTGTTTTAGAAGTATCTACACCTTCATGTGCCTCATCTATGACTAATAAATCCCAGTCGGTATCTTTGACCCACTTCAGTTTATCATAAGCACCGCCAAAATACTGAGAGCCTTTCAAATCCTGTAAGCTAAGGAAGGCAAGTTGACGCGTGTTTTCATTGTCGAACATTGCTTTTAGATACTCCTCACGAGACAAAGCAGGTCTATCTTTGAGGCTTTCGCTACTTGACACAAAGAGATAATCCGTCTGCCAAGCGATGAACTTCTCAAAGTCATCATACCAAGCATTCGCAATGGCTGGTCGATTGGTCACGATAAGCACATTGATAGCGTCTGATTTGCGGATAAAGTCATAAGTAGTCAATGTTTTGCCAAAACGTGGCTTAGCATTCCAGAGAAATTTACGGTCTGGCACACCTGAATTTAGATAAGCAAGTGTTTTGTCGACTGCTACGACTTGCTCGGCACGCAGGGTATAATCTAAAGTCTTTTCAAGTTTTTGCACGGTAGCATAATCTTGAAAAACAAACTTTTGGAACAAATCCTTTGATTTTTCCTTGGCTTTTTCAGGTCGGAAATCAAACCATTCTGTTCCGTTTTCTTCTGGAATTTGATTTTTCTTGAGATAACGATGAAAAGCCTTATCCGTAAACCAGCCGCCATTTTGAAACCGCGCATCATAATGCCACTCGATTTTCTTGTCAATTTTCATCTGACTGGCTTGCTGGCTAATTCGTTTTTCTACGGTTTGTTTTTCAGTATAGCCGATTTTTAGCCAGCCTTTATATTTTGGCACGTCTGGCGTTGACCAAGCATAGATTTTAGGATGGACTGGGGTTAGCGTGTTGACTTTTGTATGATCCGTCATGGGAAATATTCCTTTTAAAGTTTTGATATGTTGTAGTATGACTGCATTATATTTAAAGCGATTTGAATATCTTTAAGTTTGTCCTTCATCAAAAGGTAACACCTAGGTATTACTTCTTGATTTTTCGTTATTAAGGTGTTACAATGGTGTTACCAAGAAAGGAGAGATTCATATGGCAACAATTACGATTAAAGTACAAGATAGTGAAAAACAATTTTTTCAAGCAATGGCAAAATTTGAGGGGCTTTCTCTATCAGAAAGTATCAAGCGGACAATGCTGCAAAAATATGAAAATGACTATGACTTGAAAGTTGCTGAAACCTCAATCGCTGAATACCAAGAGTACATCATGACAGATAAATCAGTCCAATCATGGGAAGACTTACAAGCAGAATTGGGGCTTGATGATGGCTTATAAATTTGTGCCATCACCAAAGTTCAATCGACAATTTCGAAAGCTCGATAAATTTACTCAAAAACGTATCCAGAGCTATATCAACAATGTCATTTTAAAAGCTGATGATCCGCATGACCACGGCACACAGCTTATCGGAAATTTAGTTGGACTTTGGCGCTATCGCATTGGCGATTATCGGTTAGTTGTTGTCATTCAAGACAAAGAACTGATTATCCTTGCCGTACAGATTAGCCATAGACGAGAGGTTTATCGTTAGAAGATTAAAGACTAACAACTGCATTTGGAGATTGATAAAACGCTGTGAGGCGTTTTTTATATTGTACCTAAAAAGTAATTGCTAGTCTTATCAACAAACCAAAAATCAAAATGGCAAATCCTCCAATGTATATATGACTAAATTTTGGTTGCTTGATGTAATTTTCAAAATTTGTAGACTGATATTCTACAAATTTTGAAACTATTTCCATAAAACAGCTAAATGATTTTGAGTAATAAAGAAGATAACTAATAAATAAGCAATTCCAAAGATAATTGGAATACATCTTTCAATGTGAGAAAATGGAAAATATACTTTACGATTTTCCCCTTCTTCTAAAAAAATCCATTCTTTTTTATACATATCAATATCTAATTCATTTTCCATTTCATGCAGTACTTTAAATTTTCCGCTGTTCATCTGCTTGTATGAATTGATTAGAAAGTAAAATATAATTGACATGATTATTCCAAATATAGAAATACCACATAAAAACATTTCTTTTTCTGAACCACCATGTTGAATGATTAAACCACATAATACAAATATCACAGATTGAATTTGTAAAAAATATTTATTCGCATTATCTCGTCTATCTGATATTTTTTCTATACTATTCAAGTATATTTTATACAATTCAAATTTTCTATCTTCTATCTTTTTATCTTCCATATTGTTACCAAAGTCTTCTAATCGCATTCACAATGCTTTCAGTATTCCAATTTACCGTTTCATTGGCATCATCTGTCAATCGAGAAGTATTGATATTTCCATATGGCTTTATTGCTAAAATGGGTTTGCCATATTTTTTAGCTATCTTAATTTCTTCGTTAATCCATTTGCTACTTGTTGCATAGACACCTGCAGAGATAATGACAATACTAGCGTTTCTAATACGATTATCTAACTGTGTTCTTAATTGCGTATCATTAGTTGTCGGCAAAGGGTTTTCCTCAGATACTGAATAATCACTAAAATTAAAATTCCCTCTATTTTCTAATAATTGTTTTAACTTGTTGTAGTCGTCACTGTATTTCCATGAGTGACTAATAAAAATATTTTTTGCCATAATATTACTCCTCCTCGCACAATTCTTTGATTGCGTCGATAATTGACTTTGATGTCCAACCTACAATTTTATCTGCAGCATCTGCTACTTTCTTTGAAGTCTGTTTATCTGTTGTGTGTGTACCATTTGAATTAATTCCCAAAATTTTCTTGTCAAAAACTTCTTTTGAAATTTCAATCTCTTTATCAATCCACTTACTATAAGAACTTGCAACATTTCCCATCATCAAAATAATTGTACTCGGACTAATTTTATTCTTGATTGCCTCGTAAAGTTCTTTATCTGAGCCATTTGTATGAATAGGGTCATTTTGGGGTACTGAATAATCCTTCCACGCTATATCACTATCATCTAACCACTCTACAATTTTTTCATACTCTGAATCGTTATAAGTCCAAGAATGGCTAATAAAAACATTGTAAATCTTATCATTTTTTCCTTTGAAATATTCTGTATAAAAATCCATTTAATTCATCTCCTTAACTTTCGTTTCAATAAATTCAATTTCATTGTCATCAAGTCCGTATTTTTTATAAAGTTGTTTATCAATATTTGGAATGCTTTGTGACCAGTCTATATCTGAGTTTGCTGTGAAGTCTTGTAGTGGAACAAATTTCCATTTAGGGGCAGGATTATCTTGTGTTAATTTCAAAATTCCTAACATAGTTCTAGCGAATTTTGATTTTATGTATTTCAAAGTTGCTTGAGCTTCAAATTCCGTATCAAAAGCGCCAATAGATATAAACGTTTGTGTAGCTCCAATTAACGGCGTGCCAATTAACGGCGTGCCAATTAACGGCGTGCTTAATACTTCTCCAATTGCACCACTCCCGTTCGCCTTTGGAAGAAAAACTTTGTATTTATTCAAATTTTCATGTTCACTTATAAAATCTTTTCTAACATATTTATACACCCTATCATTTTCAAATCGCCCGTAAATTTGTATATAGTCAAATTCATCATTTGGTTTATCATCATGGTATATAAATGGTAATCTTTCAAAAGCATTAGTCGTAATATCTTTTTCATGCCCTTTACTCAATAGCTCAACTGCCTTGGGATATACTTCATGTAGTTTAAAAGTGTATTGATAAGCATTTTGACCATAAATAATCTCACTAAATGAATTTTTTATATTAGGTGCAACTTTATGTAAAATTGTATTTAATTCTTCAAAAGATGTGAATGTATTGATAGCACCAAATTTTTTATCTTTGTCTCGATAAGTAACTGCTATACCACCTTTTATATCCGTATTATTAAAAACTTCATTCGCATTTTGATTGAAATAGACTACTTTTAAATGCTCATCTGCCAACATTTTTTCGTTCCATGCCTTACCTGTTGCTCCAGCATTAAACAAAAATCTAGCAGGTGTTATCAGTTCTACTTTGTCAGCAACTTGATATGCTGAATCCATAAATTTATGATAAATCGGCGGTGCTTGTGTACTATCTCCCACACTTTCCTCCTGATAAGGGGGATTGCCAATCACCACATCAAACTTAAAATTTTCTTTGTTCATTTTCTTCTCCATTTTTAGGCCTATCCTTTTTAGATTTTTTCTTCTTTCCAAACCTGCTGAATGCTGACAATTTTATAAGGCGCTATTAACTCAGTTGACTGTACACCTTTGTCTATATCCACACCAAAATCAAAGTCATCAAATAAATCCATCTGTCCCGCAATCTCATCACTTGGCACATTTTCTGCACCAAAAAGTGAGGCGTAGGTAAAAAGTTCACGCTGCACGTCGTTACTCGTGCCTTTGACCCGCCACCAATGACTAAAGGTAATCGGCTGCCCACTCTCATTTTGTCGGGTCAGTGCATTTCCTTGACGGATATTTTTCTCTATCATCAGGCGCGCACTCTTGTAAAGATTGGTCTTTTTCCCGAGCACTTTGTCATGATTTTTTTGATAATGCTCTAAAAACACCGTCATCATATTTTCACGCGCATCAAGCAGATTATCCGTCAAAAGCTCGATACCATAGATACTACTCAATGCCCAAAGGCTAAGATTATCATATCGAGCCCCTTTAGACATTTGGTTGATATGTGTCAGTTTTTTCTGTAAAATGGCCGTCAGGAAATTACCATCACCAGCCGCTGGTTCCAGAAACGTTGCAAATGGATCACTCAGCTTTTCCTTAATGCCCGCTTGATTTAACATCAAGTCAACCATCCAAACAGGTGTGAAAACCTCACCATGTTTCTGAACACGCTCTTTTGATTTGATAAGTTGCTTAGTCATGCCCAGTCCTAAACAACTTTCCAGATACTTTTAACATTTTGCCCTCACACATTTGTCAAGAAATTTATGGTTTTCCGGAAATATATAGGGGGAAACATAGCGTTAATACGACTAAAGGATAAAAATGAACTAGATTTATGGTATAATTAGCTTTAGAAAACGCTTTAAAATAGAATAAAAAAAGAACATTTATCAGAAAAACCATAATTTTTCTGATAAATGTTTTTTGATATGACCATAACAAAAATTCCCATTTTCAACAACGAAGAAAACAGGAGTTTTTTAAATTAAATCAGCCTCATTGATGACTAGATAAAAAATCAGCAGCCGCGCCAATCAAATTGGCATCATTTTGAAATTCACAGACTGCGATTTTCGGCATGATGGTTGAGATTTCGACTTTGTCATAAACGACTTGCAAGGCTGCCTGAAGTTTTGGAATGAGAAAATCTGCTTGAGAAATACCGCCACCCAAAAGGATAATTTCTGGGTCTAGGGCATACTGCAAATTAAAGATAGCACGAGCTAGGCTATCAAATAAGGTGCCAACGCGTTCTTGTGCGTCTTTATCCCCCTTCTCCGCCAGAGCAAAGACTTCTTGTCCATTAAAGTCTGTGCCATGCGATTCATTATAATCTTTAGCCATGCGGACGGGGCTAGAGTCCGTTGACAAGGTTTTTTCCTTCATCAACATGAAACCAAATTCACCACCCATGAGATGCGCCCCGTGGCGGATTTTTTTATCTAGGACGACCGCACCACCAATACCAGTCCCGATGACAAAGAAAAGTAAATCTTGATAGTCTTTTCCAGCGCCGTAAGAAACTTCTGCAAGCGCTGCACAATTGGCGTCGTTTTCCACTGAAACTGGTAAACCAAAAAGTTCTTCAAAGGCTGCTTTGATTGGAAAATTATGGATATAGGGCAATGCTGAGGCGCCATAAATCTCGCCGTCTGCCTTGCTCACTGCACCCGGACAGCTGATGGCAATGCCTGTCAGCTCGACTTGTTCAGCGATTTCATCTTTTATCGCTGTAAAGGTCTGGTAAAACGCCTCTAAGGTTGCAGGTGTGTCCTTTGTGCCTTTATGTGCTAATTCGCCATTATCAAAACTGGCATACTTGATGCTTGTACCACCGACGTCAATTGTTAAAAGTGCCATTAGGTTACTTCTCCGTTTCTGATGCTTTCAGGTCAACACTTGAAGTCTCTGCCAATTCTTTAAAGAAATAAGCTGATTTTTTCAAGGTTTTGACTTGTCTATGGATATCGACTGAAATCAAACCGTAGCGATTACGATAGGAATTGCGCCAGCTGAAACAGTCGATAGGTGTCCACAAGTGATAGCCAAAGCAATTACTGCCTTCCGCAATCCCTTTATGAACGTAATATAGATGTTCTTTGATAAATTGAATCCGATAATCATCGTTGATTTGATTGGTTTCTGGGTCATAATAGCGGTCTTCACGGCTTACACCTATGCCATTTTCTGAAACAAACCAAGGGATATTATCATAGTTTTCTTGGATATTTTTAGCAATATCGTAGAGCGATCGTGGGTAGATTTCCCAGCCTTTATCAACATTCATCCGAACACCACGCTTCTCGTATTCTTCAAAGTATTTGTTAGGCATCCAGTCCACAGCAAGGGAATCTGACGAATATTTCGGTGCTTGTGCACGATTGGGATGATAGAAATTCACTCCTAGATAGTCAATGGTGTTTTGCCGAATGATGTCAAGTTCCTCAGGCGTACTGTTCCAAATGACACCATCTTTGGTCAATACTTCAACGAGTTCGGCTGGAAATTCTCCTTTGACAGAAGCATCCATGAACAAACTATTTTGCCACAAATCAGCAAAGTGTGCTGCGGCTTGATCCGCTTCAGACTCACTGGCTGGATAGTTGGGGGTCAAATTCAGAATGACACCGATTTTACCATCAGGATTTTGATTGAGTTTGCGAAAGGTAGCAATTACTTTTGCTGATGCCAACTGCAAATTATAGGCCACTTGTACCGCTTTTTTACCATCAACCAAATCTGGATAATGGAATTGATAAAGATAGCCACCTTCAACAACGACCATTGGCTCATTATGCGTGAACCAATCCGTCACACGATCACTGAAAAGCTCGAAGCATTTTTCAGCAAATTGGACAAATAAGTCAACAACATGTTTCGATTCCCATCCACCATATCTGTGAATCAAATCAACAGGCACATCAAAATGGTGTAAATTCATGATTGGTCGAATGCCTTGTTTGATGAATTCATCAATCACATCGTTGTAAAATCTGACTGCATCAGGATTGAGTGTACCCGTTTCCAAGTCGTCAATCAAGCGTGTCCATTGAATGGATGTTCTGACAGAATTTAGACCCGCTGCTTTCATCAAGGCAATATCATTTTTGTAATCATTGTAGAAATTTGATGCTGTGTCAGGTCCGATACCATGCCAATAATTGTCAGGCTTGATTTCAAAGTCATAGTCAAAAATATTAGCGTGGGGTTTATTAAAACGCCCTTCAGTTTGAGGACCAGATGTTGCGGCACCCCACCAGAAGTTTTGAGGAAAATTTAAAGTTGTCATGTTTGATATACTTTCTATATAGTTTTATTTTAGCAAAATTGCATCGATTTCTGCAAGTTCCGCTGTCGAAAAAGTGAGATTATCAAGTGCCTTAACGTTATCTTGAAGCTGGGATAAGCGACTTGCGCCGACCAAAACTGAGGTAATGACACCATCACGTAAGAGCCAAGCGATGGCCAATTCAGCTATGGTTTGCCCTCGGCGTACTGCAATTTCATTGAGCTTACGAACTTTTATAATGTTCTGTTGCACACGTTCTTCATTCAAAAATTGACTTGATGAGTTAGCACGAGAATCCTCAGGAATATCAGTCAAATAACGATTTGTCAAAATACCCTGTGCCAAAGGTGAAAAGGCAATGCCGCCAAGCCCAAGTTTGGTCAAACTTGGTTTTAATTCTGCTTCGATTTCACGATTGAGCATACTGTAATTAGGCTGATGAATGATGAAAGGTGTTTTTAAATCGGCTAAAAGTTCTGCCATTTTTTCAGTGTCTTGCGCTGAATAATTAGACACGCCAACATAAAGCGTTTTTCCATCACGATAAATCTTATCAAGTGCCGTGGCTGTTTCTTCAAGCGGTGTTTCCATATCACGACGATGTGAATAGAAAATATCGACATAATCAAGTCCCAGACGTTGTAGAGATTGGTCACAACTTGACACCAAATATTTAAGACTGCCGCCATCACCATAAGGTCCCTGCCACATATCATAACCAGCTTTGGAAGAAATGATAAGCTCATCGCGATAGGCTTTCAAATCTTCAGCAAAAATTCGCCCGAAGTTTTCTTCGGCAGCACCGTAAGTTGGACCATAATTATTGGCCAAATCAAAGTGGGTAATCCCCATGTCAAAAGCACCACGAACGATTTCTTGCTGTTTTTCAAGCGGTGTTCCTGTGCCAAAATTATGCCAAAATCCAAGTGAAATAGCGGGTAATTTCAGACCAGATTTGGGAATTTTGTTATAAATCATTTTGTCATAACGTTTCTCATTGGGAATGTATTGGCTACGCATTTAGTCTCCTTTTATTAACAATTAAGTATATACTTAATTGTCTCTAGTTTATACAAATCACATACATTTGTCAAATTTATGCGTATTATTTTCTAGCGGTCACAAACAAGCGTTGATAGCTACTTGGAAAAATAAGTCAAAGAGTCTGGGACAAAAGTCAGAAATTGCTTATTTTTGACAAATTTTAAAACTGAAAAACCGCATGAAATCAACGTTTCTAGAAACGAATTTCATGCGGTTTTCGTATTTCTGAGACTTTTGTCCCAGCCTCTTTGACTTCTCAATTTTTCCGATGTAAAATCACTTCAAATTCATAGGCATCATAACGATGGATACTAGTTGAACTCTCAAAAGCAATACCATCTGCTAAATAACCAATCTGCTTAACTTCAACAACAGGATCATTTTTTATGAGCTGTAATTTTTCAGCTTCATCATCTGTTGCTTTTCGAGCAGAAATCGTCCGACGTGCTGTGGCGATTTTCAAGCCAAGTTTATGCTCAATATAGTAATAGATAGATCTTTGCACATTTTTGAGTTTCAAATCAGGAATTACCGCTATCGGCATATACGTATACTCTAAAACAGTCGGTGCACCATCAATTTGACGCACACGAACAATTTTATAAACTTTTCCATCGGGTTTCATATTGAGCTTGTCAGATACTTTATTCGGAACATCAATCGTTGCAAATTCATAGACTTCAGATGTGACATCCTTTTTAGGATTGAGGGCGCTTGTTCCCAAAAATTGATTAGCCTCGGCCAAAATTTCCATCTCTGACGGAGAAATATCCTGAACAAATGTTCCTTTTCCTCGTTGCTTGATGATAAAACCATCATTGACGAGCATATCAAAAGCCTTCTTGACTGTCATTTTACTGGCAGTAAAAATTTCACCAACTTCTGTTTCTTTGGGTAAAAGTTGCCCTGCTTTATAAGTACCCTTTACGATTTTATTTCGGAAGTCATTGTAAATCACTTGATATTTATTCATAATCCCATTATATCAAAAATCCCTTATTTATATCAGCACAAAACATTTAAAAAGAATCTCTAAAACCTGATTTAGAGATTCTTCTGCCTTTAAATGTCGTCTGTATTATCTAGCATTTTAAGGAATGGTAAATAGATAATACCGATAGCAACCATTTGAACGAGCTGTAATACAGAGCCCATGATTGAGTTGGTGGCTAGGAAACCTGAAATCAGAACTGGCATTGTCCATGGGACTTGTGCACCCGTTGTCAATGGGACAAGACCACTAGCCACGACAAACGCATGACTCTCTCTCTCCCAATCTCAAAATAGGAAGCGTGTTTTTAAAAATAACAGCTCTCACATTGAAAACAACTGTGCCAAATAATCTGAAAAAGTCATTGATAACGAAAAACGT